>JASLBZ010000020.1 GCA_030146285.1 Neisseriaceae bacterium
CACGATTTTGACCGTCGTCTAAGATCATTCGGCAACGACCAGAAACGCAGATGGCTATTTGTTGCAAGTGCTTGTGGGCATGAAAACCTCGGGGCGTCATGGCATCAGTGGCAAAAATATAATAAACGCGCTTAATTTCAAAAGGAATGTTTTTATTGGCTTCTAGTGCAACCAAAGAGCCACGCTCATCGCCTAAAATTGGAAAATGAATTTCATGAATCAAGCTCATCTTGTTATTTTCCTTCTTTCGCAAGAGCCAATAAATATTGACCATAGCTGTTTTTACTTAACAACTGGCCTTGTAAGGTTAATTCTTCGGTACTTAGCCAGCCATTATTAAAAGCAATTTCTTCTAAGCAGGCAATTTTAAAGCCTTGGCGTTTTTCAATGGTTTCGACAAACATGCCAGCCTCTAGTAGGCTTTCGTGGGTGCCGGTGTCTAGCCAAGCAAAGCCTCGGCCAAGCAGTTCAACATTCAGCTTGCCTTGTTCTAAATAGGCTTGGTTAACTGCAGTAATCTCAAGCTCACCACGTTCAGAAGGCTGGACGTTTTTGGCAATGTCAATCACAGAGTTGTCATAAAAATACAAGCCTGTGACGGCATAATTGGACTTGGCTTTTTGTGGCTTTTCTTCAATAGAAATGGCTTTGAAGTTCTCGTCGAATGCCACCACGCCAAAGCGTTCTGGATCTTTGACTTGGTAGCCAAAAACCGTTGCGCCTGATGGATTTTGTACCGCACGGTGTAGCATGGCGCTAAAACCTTGGCCGTAAAAAATATTATCGCCTAATACCAAGCACACAGAATCTTGACCAATAAATTCTTCGCCAATAATAAAAGCTTGGGCCAAGCCGTCAGGGCTTTCTTGGATGGCATAAGACAAATGAATGCCAAAATCACCTCCATCGCCCAATAAGCGCACAAAGGCTGCCTGATCTTCTGGTGTGGTGATGATTAAAATATCTTGAATACCGGCCAACATCAAAACTGATAAAGGATAGTAAATCATCGGCTTATCGTAAATGGGCAGCAGTTGCTTAGACGTGCCTTTGGTAATGGGGTAGAGCCGTGTGCCCGAGCCACCTGCCAAAATAATGCCTTTGGTCTTGTTTGTCATGTGTTTATTGTCCCAGTCGTTCACGTTGGTAGCTGCCATCTTGTACATGTGCGCACCAATCTTTGTTTGTTAAATACCACTGTACGGTTTTGCGTAAGCCACTGGCAAAGGTTTCTTGTGGCTGCCAGCCCAAGTCTTTTTGTATTTTACTGGCATCAATGGCATAACGTCTATCATGCCCAGGTCTGTCTTGAACGTGGGTGATAAGCTCTTGGTATGCGCTTGCATTTTGACGAGGTTGCAATTCGTTTAACAGCTCACAAATGGCATACACAACATCAATATTTTGTTTTTCGTTGTGTCCACCAATATTGTAAGTCTCGCCAATTTTACCTTGGGTCAGGACGGTATAAAGGGCTCTGGCATGGTCATCGACATAGAGCCAATCTCGAATTTGGTCGCCTTGTCCATAAATGGGCAGTGGTTTTTCTTCCAGTGCATTTAAGATGACCAAAGGAATGAGCTTTTCTGGAAATTGAAATGGACCATAATTATTGGAACAATTGCTCATGACAATGGGCAAGCCATAAGTGCGGTGCCAAGCTTTAACCAGATGGTCTGAACTTGCTTTACTCGCAGAATAAGGCGAGCTAGGCGCATAAGCAGTTTTTTCCGTAAACAGGTGTTCTATTGCATTGTCTTGTATCGATGGGTGAGGTAAATCGCCATAGACTTCATCGGTAGAAATGTGGTGAAAGCGAAAATGGCTTTGTTGTTCTGGATTTAACTGAGCGTAATAAGCACGGCTGGCTTCAAGTAAATGAAACGTCCCAACAATGTTGGTGTGAATAAAGTCAGCAGGGCCATCGATAGAACGATCCACATGAGACTCTGCCGCCAAATGCATCACGGCAGTGGGTTGGTATTGCTTGAATAGGCGCTGAAGATGATGGGCATCACCAATATCGGCTTTTTCAAAGTGGTAGCGATTGGAGTGGGCAACGCTATCTAATGACTCCAGATTGCCAGCATAGGTGAGTTTATCAACATTGATGACCGTATGGGGTGTTTCTTGAATCAGGTAGCGAATCAAAGCAGAGCCAATAAATCCTGCACCGCCAGTAACGAGTATGTTCATGAGTTACAGATTGTTATTTATTTTAATTGAATGCATTATAAGCCAAAACAATGCAATAAGCACGACAGATGCATTTATTAAATTATTTTTTAAATGCCATTTTTTTAACAAACAAATGCAAGATTATGTGTCTTTTTAAATGGAAACAAAGGCTTTGTGATGCCCACAAAGCCTTTGTTTTGGATTAATTGCCAGAGCTTTGATTAAATCAAGGGTGCAATAATTTCTTTTAATTCTTCCCTAAGGGGTCTGTGTGTAATTTTGGCGCTTGGGCTAAGTTGCAAAGCGCTGTTAATCGGGCGCATCACTTGGTGGGCATTGCTGATATTGTGGGTTAACTCTGTTCCTGTTTGGGCAATATCCAAAATCAGTTTGGCAAATTCATACCAAGACAAGATTTCTTCGCCACCAAAATGCACAATGCCATTACGCTTGGGTTCTTCTTGGATGTATTGGATAATCAATGCAGCCAAATCACCGGCATAGGTCGGGCGTGCTTTGCCTTCGGTGGAAATGTTGATGCTGGCTTGTTTTTGGGTTTGAGCAATGATTTTGGTTACAAAGTTAATGCCGTATTCACTAAAAATCGACGAGGTACGGATAATTAAGGTGTTTTCACAGTTGGCCATCGCTAAAAGCTCACCAGCCAATTTGGACTTGCCATACACGTTAATCGGGTTGGGGTAATCTTCAGCGGTGTATGACGCATCTTTTTCACCGTCAAAAACATAATCTGTGGACAAGTGAATTAACCGGGCATGGTTTTTTTGCGCCGCTTGAGCAAGATTTTTAACGCCGGTGGCGTTAATGGCAAAAGCAAAAGTCTTGTCTTGCTCCGCTTGATTGACATTGGTATAAGCAGCAGTATTAATAATCACATCAGGTTGAAAGCTCGCCACCATGGTGTTAACCGTATCGGTGTTGGTAATGTCCAAGGTCTTGGAGTCTGTAGCAATCAATTCCCAATCTTCAGGTAGCCTGTCTTTAAGGCAGCTACCCACTTGACCTCGTGAACCTGTTATCAATACTCGCATTCAATATACTCCTGTAAAGTCATACCACTATTGTCTTTTGTTGACAAAATTGGCGCATGATTTGGCCAATTTATGTTCAATTGTTTGTCATCCCAGCAAATGCATCGCTCATGTTCTGGATAATACCATTCATCGCAGTGATACAAAATGCTTGTTTCTGGACTTAATGCCATAAAGCCATGTGCAAAGCCTTTGGGGACGAAAAGTTGCTGGTGTGCTGCTGCATCCAAAATAAAATGCTGTGTCTTGCCAAATGTCGGTGAGTTTTTTCGTAAATCCAAAACCACATCGAAAATTTGTCCAGACAACACTTCAATCAGTTTAGCTTGTGGCTTATTGACTTGCAAATGCAAACCGCGCAAAACATATTGTTTGGATGTCGAAACATTGCTTTGTTTGATGGCAAAGTCACAAGGCAAATGCTGAGCATAATGTTGTTGGTGCCACTGCTCATAGAAAACCCCGCGTTCATCTTGGTGAACTTGGGGTGTGAATAGCATCACGCCATGCATTTGGGTTTCAATGGTGTTTAACATGGTTTAAGCATGGTCAGCTTGTTTGGCTTGCAAAACCCATTTGATGTCATTGCCAACTTGAGAAATGCTTTGGGTTTGCCATATCGAATCTTGGCTTAAAACCGCTTCATCTTCGGCTAGGTTCAAAGCCGATTTGGCATCACTGCCCAGTATTTTTGGGGCTTGGTACCAGATAATTTCATCGCTCAAACCACTTTTGATAAAGGCGCTGCTTAAGGTAGCACCTGCTTCAATCATGAGTTCACCAATGTGGTAGTCGCTTGCCAATGTCGCAAGTAAACTGGGCAAGTCAATGCGCAGGCTAGGATTGGCATCCTGTAACAAGACCCAAGCGCCCAAGGCTTGTAAGGCAGCTAGCTTCGGAGAGTCATGGTTTTGCGTTACGATGAGCAAAGGCTCATGATCATGCAAAATATTGGCATCCAAGTTGATGCGCAATTGGCTGTCCAAAACAATTCGCAAAGGCTGTCTTACTGTGCCAGGTAGGCGAACATTCAATTGCGGGTTGTCCAACAAAACGGTGTCTATGCCGGTTAAAACAGCGCAGCTGATGGCGCGTTCATTTTGTACATCTAAGCGTGCAGCTTCTGCGGTAATCCACTTACTTTTGCCATTGCTTAGTGCTGTTTTGCCATCAATGCTGCTGGCGATTTTGACTTTCACAAATGGGCGTTTTCGTTCAATGCGGGATAAAAATCCACGATTGAGTTCACGGGCTTCTTGCTCAAACAAGCCGGTTTGAACCAGAATGCCAGCCGCTTCAAGCATGCGCACGCCATTGCCTGCAACTAAAGGGTTCGGATCCATGCTGGCGATGATCACTTGGCCAACACCAGCATCGATTAAGGCTTGGGCACAAGGTGGCGTTTTGCCATAATGAGCGCAAGGCTCAAGCGTGACATAGGCTGTTGCACCTTGGGCAAGCTGAGCCGCTTGATGAAGTGCATGCACTTCGGCATGGGGTAAGCCAGCTTTGACATGAAAGCCTTCCCCCACAATCGACTGGCCTTGGGTGATGACACAGCCCACCCGAGGGTTGGGGCTGGTCGATCGCTTTGCCAGTGCAGCTAGGGAGAGGGCTCGCTGCATCATGTGTGCATCAAATTCAGAAAATGCCATATTATTGGATATTCACACCTGAAAGAATTTTACCCAAAGCATCTGGGCTGTTGCTGGCACTGATGGCACACGTTAGCATAATGTTATTATCGACAACATTGCTCACACAAGCTTCAGTCACTGCTTCTTCGCCTTCGCCATTGCTTAAACTGTAGTTCAGGCTGTTGTTGGCAATATCAGAAATTACCAAGTTGTTAATGGTTTTGTCGTTTTTTAGATTGTTTGAAAGACCATCTAAGAAGGTATTGGGATCAGATTTCACTTTGCCTAAGTTGGCACTGAAAATCAAAACATCTTGTGCATTGTCTTGTTGCAATAACACAATGTCTTTGCTTGGAATGTCATTTACCAATTGTGCAGCATCTGCCAATTTGTCGGTAAAGTCGCCTTCAACCGTGATGCTGACTTTGCCATCGGCACTGCTTAGTGTTTGTGTGGCCACGACGCTTTGTGCTTCGCTCGCAGGCACTGAACTTGTTGTGTCATCTACTGAAGATGCAGCTTTGTTGTCACAGGCACTTAGTGCAAATAATGCACCCAAAACAGCAGTTAAGAATAATTGTTTTTTCATGTTTTCTGACCAATTCCAATGAATTTAAAGAAATATTTGTAAATTACGCATCACATTCTCTGTCGGGAAGTGTGGCAATTATCTGGATAAACTCGGAAACATCACTAAAGCTACGGTAAACGGAAGCAAAGCGGACATAAGCCACCGCATCAATCTTGGACAATTCTTCCATCGCCATTTCACCAATCAAATTGGTGGAAACTTCTCGCTCACCCATTAAGCGCAATGTTTGTTGAATGGCATTAACAGCCACATCAACGACCTCCACATTCACAGGGCGCTTGTGCAATGCGCGCTCAAGACTGGTGCGAAGTTTTTGCTCATCAAAAGAGGTGCGCTCGCCGGTGTTTTTCAAAATCTGCGGCATGCGGATTTCGGCTGTTTCAAAAGTATTGAAACGTTTATTGCATGACAAACAGCGTCTGCGACGTCGAATGCTGTTATTTTCCTCAACCACCCTTGAATCCAGCACTTGTGTTTCATCATGTTGGCAAAATGGGCATTTCATGTAACAAACCTGTCAGGAAGAAGAATAAGGATTGATTTTAACAATAATTGGGATAACTGAATATCTTTGTCACTGTTTATTGTAGCGCATTGGCAAGATTCGGATCAGGATTGCACAGAATAAGAGGGTAATAATAGGTATAAACTGTGGACAGTTGTTGTACTTAATTGATTTTAAAATGAAAATTTAATTTGATTAAAGATTAAGCAAAGGCTTGTTATCAATCGAAATTCAAATGAATATTGTCTCTTAAGTGAATGATTCAGACTTCATACCCAAAATGAGCACCTAAGTAATGGGATAAGTTGTGGATAATGGTTTTAATTTGTTGATTATAATCGTTTATTTTAAGTTGATTAAAATTTAATCAGGCTTGTTGGCTTTTGAATTTTTGGATTTAAATTAAAACAATATCAATGCCTTGTTGGTTTTTGAAGACAGATGGATGAGAGTGGGAAATCAGAAACACACAGCCATCAAGCTGTCTTTGCTTATGGTGGTTTGAATCACTGGGCTGTTGTTCACAAACACACACCATAATTGTTTTTAAAAATGCGCATAAGCTGTGGATAGCTTATTTAAGTTGTTGATTAAGCAATAGGTAATTGGATTGATTAAAAAATAATCAATCCGGTGGTAATGGTATTTTAGCTCGCTGGAATTTTTAAATCACACTGCTGTCGGCAGCACCCACGGCGCGTGCCATGGCCAGTGCTTCATCAACACTCAAACATTTGCTGCTGTCAGGGCAGTCACTGGCAACAATATTGCCTTCTTGAAACATCAGCAATTGATTTTGTGCCAATTGTGTCCAAGATTCGTTGGTGGTCAAGGGCAGTGTGGCAATAACGGCAACACAATCGTTAGGTGTGGTGACGGATGAAAAATCAATATTGACATCATCATCCAGTAAGTTGGCTTCACCAAATGGCGCTTTGCGCACAATGTAGTGTAAAAGGGTGCTGGCATGAACCATCATCCATTGGCCATTGGACAAAATAAAGTTAAAAATACCGGCCTTGCGAATGTGAGCTGTTAATGTTTTTACTTCATCAAAAATGGCTTCTTGCGATGGTTTTTTGGGGAATTTTTGGCGCAAGTGTTCCAATATGTAGCAAAATGCTTTTTCTGAGTCTGTGGTGCCAACCCCATGGTAATACTGTTGATTAGGGTTACAAAAAAGGGCATCTGCATTTTGCAAATGGCCATTGTGGGCAAAAACCCAATACTCGCCCCACAATTCACGCATAAATGGATGGGTATTGGCTAAGGAAACTTGTCCTTGGGTCGCCTTTCTGATGTGTGCCAAGACGTTTTTGGATTTGATTTGGTAGGCTCTGACCAAGTCTGCAACAGGAGAAGATGCGCTGGCATGGTCATCTTGGTAAATGCGAACGCCTTTGCCTTCAAAAAAAGCAATGCCAAAACCATCTGCATGAACATCAGTCAGTCCACCACGGCGACGAAAGCCTTCAAAAGAAAAGACAATATCCGTTGGTGTGTTGCAGTTCATTCCCAATAATTGGCACATTCTTTTTTATCCTGTACTTTAAATTTGCATAATAGCCCTTATTATAATGATTATGAAGATAAAACCAATGCAATTGCCGCAAGGATTACATGGTTTTATTAAGAATCTATTAAGGAAATTTGCAATGAGTACACATTCTATTGCCAATGAACGCGTGCGTTTTTTATTTGATGAGTTGCCAATCCGTGGCATTCATGTGCAATTAGACAGCGTTTGGCAACACATCCGCTCACAAAAAAAATACCCAAAAGCCATTGAAAGTGCTTTGGGTGAATTGTTGGCTGCGGGTGTTTTATTGTCGAGCAATTTGAAGTTTGATGGCGATTTAATCTTGCAAGTGCAAGGTAAGGCTGATTTAAGTTTGTTGGTGGTGGAAACCACCAGTGACGGTACATGCCGTGCCACTGCTCGCTGGAATGAAAAAGCGATTATTGCAGATGATGCTGATTTGACCAGCTTGGTGGGTGAGGGCGGCATGTTTGTCATGACCATTCAACCCAAAGACGGCGAAGCTTGGCAAGGCGTGGTTGCTTTAGAAGGCAATAGCATTGCCGATATGTTAAGCAATTACATGAAGCGTTCTGAGCAATTGGATACCTTTATTCAATTAAGCACGTCTGACCATGTGGCTGCTGGTTTGTTATTGCAACGCTTGCCAGAAGAGGATTTTGAACAAGACGATTGGAATACCGTGATTGCTTTGGCGCAAACGACTCAGTCAACTGAGCTTGCTAGTTTGCCGGCAGAAGACTTGTTATACCGATTGTTCCATGAGTATGCAGTGCGCATTTTGGCTACCGATGCAGTGGAGTTTGCTTGTACTTGTTCAGAAGCCAAAGTGAGCAATATGTTGGTGTTAATTGGCGGTGAAGAAGTGGGTAAAATCATTGAAGAAGAAGGCAGCATTGAAGTGGGCTGTGATTTTTGTCAGCAAAAATACGTCTTCGATGAAGGTGATGTTGAATCGATTTTTGGCATGAATGTGGTGGAAGCAGTACGCAAGCAGCACAGTTAAATCAGCGATTGATCGGTTTTTGGCATTAAAAAAGGCAGCCTGTATTCAGGCTGCCTTTTTTTGAGCTGGTTACACCAAAAAATAGCGTTCAATGTGTTTGCCAAGCTCAACCAAGCGACCATGGAAGAAATGCCCGGCATCGGCAACCACCAAAATCGGCATTTTTTGTGGCAGCGCCCAAGCACTCACATTGCTAAGTGGCACGACATCATCCACTTCACCTTGGATAATCAATGCTTTTTGTGGATGTGGCAAATACGGTGCAGGGGTTGCATAAATGCCCACAGCAGGACCAATCAACAAAACATGGTCTGCTTGAATGCGATTGGCCATGAATGTGGTGACATAGCCACCAAAGGAAAAGCCAGCAACGGCTACTTTGTGTGCATCAGGGTGCTGTGCTTGGGCGTATTGCATGACAGCCAATGCGTCTTCTACTTCGCCATGCCCAAAATCATGTTCGCCATCGCTGTTGCCTACGCCGCGCAAGTTTGGCAAATAACAATGAAAACCCAAGTTGGCCAATGCTTTGGCTGTGGTTTGGATCACTTTATTGGTATTGGTGCCGCCTTGTGTTGGGTTTGGGTGGTTGACCACCGCAACACCAATCGGCCTACCTTTGGCAGGGAAGTACAGTGTTTCAAGTTGTCCAACAGGACCGGCAATCATAAAAGGTTTGGGGCCTAACATAGCATCTTTCTGGCGTTCAGTTTTGTGGTTTATTCCGTAGCGTCAAGGCTTAAGCGCGTGAGCACGTTGTGATGAATGACATCACTTTCTAAAATATCCATTAAATCGGATTCGGTTTGGTAAGTATACCAGTTACCCTGTGGATAAATCACCAAAGCAGGGCCTTCTTGGCAGCGGCCAAGGCAGCCTGATTGGCTAACACGGATTTTGCCTTTGCCATTTAAACCCCGTTTGGCGACTTCATTTTTTAAGAATTTGACAGCGGCACTGCCTTCGCCGTTGTCGTTACAGCTTTTTTTACAAGCATCATTGCGGGCATTGGTGCAAACAAAAACATGTTGTTCAAAATAGCGCATAATTCAGTCTCGTTGTGAATGTTGTGTTGGTTATATAAGTATGATGTCAAAGCTTCTGGGCTTGACTTGATTGCAGTATACAAATGTGCTGAAGCTGAGTCGATATGAATATCATCAGCCTTGTGATTGTATTGTATCGCTGAAGTCTTCTTTGTGACAAAGTGTATATTGCCTTAAAAAAGCAGTTAAGACGGGTGTATTGAACTGTTATTGCCATGGAGTTTAAGCGCAGTTAAAAAAAGGCAGCCTGAAAATAACAAAAGCCACTTAGAAGTGGCTTTTATTTTACGTCATACCAAAGAAATTATTGGATGTTTAATAACTCAACTTCAAACACCAAAGTAGAGTCAGGTGGGATGATGGCTGATGGACTTTGTGAGCCATAAGCCAAATCGCTAGGAATCACAAATTTGTATTTTTCGCCCACTTTCATCAAAGGAATGCCTTCTTGCCAGCCTTTAATCACTGCATTCAATGGGAATGTCGCTGGTTGACCACGGGTGTATGAGCTGTCAAATTCAGTACCGTTTACCAACGTGCCTTTGTAGTTCACAGTAACTGTGTCAGTGGCTTTGGCTTGTTTGCCATCGGCCTTGGTCAATACTTGGTATTGTAAGCCTGATTTGGTGGTGGTTACGCCAGCTTCTTTGCCATTTTTCTCAAGAAAAGCTATGCCTTCTGCTTTGGCTGCTTCTTGTGTTTTTTGCATTTTTTCTTGTAGTGGTTTAAAAACAGTGTCAGAAGCTGCATTCAGATCGGCTTCTGAAACGCGAGAACTTTTTTTCGCCATGCCATCACGCAAACCTGCAGTTAAGGCGTCTGCATCAATGATGTTTTCCAATTCAGTAGGTAGGTCTTTAGAGTTTTGAAAGCCAATCGCATAAGATACTTTTTGTTCTGGCGTTTCTAGTTTAACGGCGTCGTCTTTTTCAGCCATATTGGTTGGTGTTTGACCACAAGCCACCAAAGCGGTGCTAAGAATTAAAAGAGATAATGTTGATAACTTCATGGGTGGTGATCATCCTGTTCAAAATATAGAATTATCATATCAGATTTTTATTTTATTGTGTGTCTTGGCGGCCATTAACATCAATAATCATCACTTCAGCACGTGTGCCTATGCGAAGTGGTGTGCCCCAAAAGCCAAATCCAGAGGTCACAAAAAAGTGTTTGCCATTGAGAATGGCATGGCCATGATCGATGTAATACATCATTTTGGTGATGATGCTGGCCGGAAAGATTTGCCCACGGTGGCTGTGGCCAGAAAACTGCATGTCAATGTTGGTGTTGGCATTGCTTTGAATTTGTGTGGGTTCGTGTTCAAGCAATATTGTGGGTAAAGTATTGTTAATTTGTTTGAGCAGCTGTGATGTTGACTGGCGTTCGCGGTAACGATCATCCAATCGACCCACCAAGTTAAAGTTGTTATCGATGCTGATAACTTCATCTTGTAGCAATATTACTGGCGTTTTTTGGATGGCAGCAGCGATGTTGTCACTGTCCATGTGGTCATGGTTGCCCATGACTGCATAGACACCCAGTGGCGCAGATAGGCTGGCGAACGTGGTGGCAATGTTTTGTTTTTCATACTCAATAACATTGTCATCCATAATGTCGCCTGCCATTAACAAAATGTCGGCTTGGTTGTCGTTGACAATCTGTTGTAATTTTTGCAGCTGAGTGTGGCCAAGCAACAAACCAATGTGGGTATCGCTTACCAAGGCAATTCTAAAAGGCTTGTTCAAAGGTTTGTCTAAAGTGATGTTGTAATACACAACTTGGGGAGAGTATGCCGAATAAACGCCCCATGCCAATAAGCCCAGTAGTCCCACTGGCATAACGACTCTTAAAGCAGCAGTGAATTTTTGTTGTTTGTTTGTTGATAACAAGAGTCGAGCCATTAACAGCAGAATTTTGCCCAAAATGGCCAAGCTGCTAATGAAGAACAAGAGAACCAAATAAGTTGTGGCGATTTTTAAGCCATGGTGCCAGACACGAGATAAGCCAAAAACAATCACCAGTTCACTCAATACCCAAAATGCAATGGCAAAGCGGCGTTGATTGTGGGGGTTGGCTGTTTTGAGCTGAAAAAGCCAGTGAATGGCTTTAAAGCTGACCCAAGTGAAGATTTGATAAACAAGCAAGACAACAGTTAAAAATACAATCCATTTCATGGTTTATTCTTTCTGAATAGCTTGGGTCTGAGCTTACAAAGACGTTTTAGAAGATGATTTTTTTACCGTTATGGTTGTTGTGGGTTTTGATGGCATGAAACATGGGCATAAAGTCTAATGGATAAGATTCTGACAGTTTGTGCGCACGTTTTTTTAATGCATCTAATAACAAAGGCTTGGGCTCTTCTTTTAGAGCCATGACTGCGATATTACCATGACTTTCAGCCGGTACTTCTAAAACATAAGGGAAAGTACATTTGAGTAACTCAATAAACTGCTGATAACGCTTGTCACCACTCCACCAGTTGGTGATAAAAATACCATCATCACTTAAGGCTTTTTTACAATTGATAAAGAAAGCCTCTTCAACCAAAGCATCAACAATCTGTGTGTCATCAAAGCCATCCACCATAATGACGTTGGTGCTGCCACGCAAAACTTTGATGTAATCTGCGCCATCAGCTTCGACAATGTGAAAATTCTCTGTTTCATATGGAATTTCAAACATCGATTTGGCAATATTAATCACGTGTGGATTAATTTCCACAATCAATTGTTCTGTGTCAGGTAAAAATGCATCTAACCAACGGGCAAAAGAGCCACCACCCAAACCAATTTGGGTGATGTGTTTGGTGGCAGAAGCTTCTTTGAATAAAAGCCAAGCCATCATGGCACGGCTATAAGACAATACCAATTCAGTAGGATCATCCAAGTTCATGGAGCTTTGAATGGTTGGGCTGCCCAAATGTAAAGAGCGAATGCTGTCTTCTTCCGAGATACCGACCTCGGGTAAATCTACAGCAGAACGCAAGCGTTGGTAAGGGTGGCGCATCTTGGTATCCTTTGTCGTTTTTATGGTTATGTGCGGCTGTCTAAAATGCCAATGATTTTGCGTGGTGCTGGTGTTTCTTCGTCATCGTGCTCGCCAACAAGAGTAGGCTCGACAAATGTTTCCTTATCAAATGCCATGTCGCCACCATCTGGCAATACTTGTCCTGGCGTTAAGGCTGCAAAGCCAAACAATTGGGTATCGGCCAAATGAGATGGCACCACATTTTGTAAAGCCGTGAACATGGTCTCCACGCGACCTGGGTGTTGTTTGTCCCATGTGTTCAACATTTCTTTAATGACTTGGCGTTGTAAATTAGGCTGTGACCCGCATAAATTACAAGGAATAATCGGGAACTCTTTGATGTTGGCAAATGTGATTAAATCTTTTTCTTTCACATAAGCCAATGGACGAATGACCATGTGCTCGCCATTGTCAGACAATAGTTTAGGTGGCATGCCTTTGAGCTTGCCGCCGTAGAACATATTGAGGAAGAATGTTTCTAAAATATCATCGCGGTGGTGACCCAGTGCAATTTTAGTGGCGCCCAATTCTTTGGCCACGCGATACAAAATACCACGGCGCAAACGGCTGCACAAAGCACAGGTGGTTTTGCCTTCTTCGACCACGCGTTTAACCACACTGTATGTGTCTTCTTCAATGATGTGGTATTCAACACCAATGCTTTTTAGATATTCAGGTAAAATGTGTTCGGGAAAACCCGGTTGTTTTTGATCAAGATTCACCGCCACCAATTCAAAACGAATGGGAGCGGACTTTTGCAGCTGCATCAGAATGTCCAATAATGCATAGCTGTCTTTACCGCCAGACAGGCACACCATGACTTTATCACCATCTTCAATCATATTGAAGTCGTTAATGGCTGAGCCTACTTGGTGGCGTAAACGCTTGTGTAGCTTGTTGATTTCTAGTTGTTGTTTGGTTTTTTTTGACATAAGAGCGGCCTTCAAAATAGCCGGCTATTGTAGCGTAAAATTGCAATTGACGCAGTCACTATTGGTGTATTGGTTGGGATGGGAAATATTTTAATTAACAATTATTTGGACTAATGAGAATTGAAACGCATATTTATCGCAAGCTGTGGCGTTATAATGGCAGCCTGAAGCAGATTTGATTCGAATACAAGTTAAAGAGAAAAAAACAATATGAGTTCATTGGAATCTTGGATTGGCTTGCGTTATTTGCGAGCCAAAAAGCGCAATGGTTTTGTCTCATTCATCAGTGTGATATCCGTTGCGGGTATTGCTTTGGGGGTGATGGCATTAATCGTGGTTTTGTCGGTTATGAATGGCTTTCAAAAGGAAATTCGCGGACAGTTACTCAGTGTTGCGCCGCACATGGAATTGGGCTTTTATGAGTCCAATGGCCAGCCATGGCAAGACTTACAAAAATTGGCACAAAAACAAAAAGAGGTGATTGCCAGTGCACCTTTTGTGGTTGATCAAGCATTGTTGTCTAACGCCGGAGAAGTTCGTGGTGTGCCCATGCGTGGTATTGACCCAGCATTAGAAGACAAAGTGGTTGAGTTTGGTAAACAAATGACATCGGGCAGCATGAATGATTTGAAACCCGGTGAGTTTAATATCGTGCTTGGGCAGGATTTGGCGCAAGCCTTGGATGTCAAGGTTGGTGAAAAAGTCACTGTGATTACACCTGAGGGCAATGTAACACCAGCTGGCATGGTGCCGCGTTTAAAACAATTTACCGTGGTCGGTACGGTCAAAACCAAAGTTTACGAAGTAGACAATACCTTGGCATTGATTGATTTAAAAGATGCTCAAGTGTTGTACCGCCTTGGTGATGATGTGACTGGGGTTCGTTTGAAATTGCAAGAACCACAAGATGCGCCTGCGCTCATCAATAAGTTGGTTCCCAATGATTTGCGCAACCAAATTTGGGCACGAGATTGGACTTTCCAAAATCGCAGCTATTTTGAAGCCGTACAGCTGGAAAAACGCATGATGTTTATTATTTTGACTTTGATTATTGCTGTGGCTGCCTTTAATTTGGTGTCGTCGTTGGTGATGGCGGTGAATGAAAAACAAGCAGACATTGCCATTTTAAGAACCTTGGGCATGTCTCAATCAAGCATCATGAAAATATTCATGATTCAAGGCGCTGTGGCTGGTTTTGTTGGCACTGTTTTGGGTGTGGGTGTGGGCGTGGTGTTGGCTTGGAACGTTGGCCGCTTATTGGCGGTGGTGGAAAAAACATTCGGCTTAAGCTTGATTAATTCGCAAGTGTATTTTATCGACTACTTGCCATCGGATGTGCGTTTGGCCGATGTGGCGATTATCGCAACCATTTCATTGGTATTGTCATTTTTAGCCACTTTGTTCCCAAGTTATCAGGCTGCCAAAACCCAACCAGCGGAGGCTTTGCGCTATGAATAATCACCAAGACATTGTTTTAAGTTGTGAGAATGTTTGTAAAAGCTACCAAGATGGTAAGCTGCAAGTGGATGTGATTCAAAACTTGAATCTCACTGTCAAAGCTGGGCAAGGGGTGAGTATTGTTGGTGCTTCTGGCAGTGGCAAATCAACATTGCTTCATATTTTGGGTGGCTTGGATACGCCAACCAGTGGCTCTGTGATGTTAATGGGGCAACAAATCGCTTCATTAAGCCAAAATGCATTGGGCAAAGTGCGCAATCAGCATTTGGGTTTTGTATACCAGTTTCACCATTTGATGCCAGAATTTACAGCACTGGAAAATGTGATGATGCCACTTTTAATTGGCAAAACCAATAAAGCAAAAGCCCGCATTCAAGCAGAAAGTATTTTGAAAAAAGTTGGTTTGGATACGCGCATGATGCACAGACCCAGTGAGCTATCGGGTGGCGAGAGACAGCGAGCTGCAATCGCTCGGGCATTGGTGACCAATCCAGCTTGTTTGTTGGCAGATGAGCCTACCGGGAATCTGGACAGAAAAAATGCCAATCATGTGATGGGTTTGATTTTGGAATTGCAAGCTCAAATGAACACTGCTTTGGTGGTGGTGACGCATGACGACCAAATGGCCGTTAAATTTGATCAATACTGGCGCATGGACGATGGTTGTTTGCGTGAGTTGTAATTCAATAGCGTTTGTGCACTGAATTTTCAGTAATTAAGCAAGACCGAAGCGGTCATTTAACATACAATCTGAGTGTGTTAAATGACAGCCTCGGTCTTTTTTTATGATGAATTATCTTTTATTGGGTGGCTATGTTTTGGCCGTGTCGGTATTGATTGCCACACCAGGACCCAATGCATTTTTAATGATTACCCACAGTTTGAGTTATGGTAATAAGGCCATTGTTCGCAATGCTTTAGGTGGTGTGAGTGCTGCTTTGATTTTGATGGCATTGGCACTTTTTGGTGTGGCGCAGTTTGTGCCTCAAAGCATATTGCCATACCTGTCTTTGTTAGGTGGCGCTTACTTGTTTGTTTTGGGCTTAAAAAATTGGAACAATGCCAAGCGTATTGTGCCTAGTGAAGACGAGCATGGCGCTGGTGTTCTGGAACCTAATTTTTTTCGTGAGGCCTTTTTGGCCGGCATTAGCAATCCCAAGGATTTGCTGTTTTTTATTTTGTTTTTACCGCAGTTTATCGATACCAGTGTGCCATTGTGGCAGGGTGCTTTGGTCTTGATGGCGCTGTGGTTTGTTTGTGATTTTGGGATTATGTCGGCAGTGGGTTTGGTGGCAGGACAGTTAAAGCAATTTTTAACACCGCATCGGCAATGGTTTCTTGCCCGTATTTTAAGCACGATTATGATGGGTTTGGGGCTTATTTTATTGTTAAGTACGGTATTTTCTTTGCTTCAATAAAGCCGCTAAAAAAGAAGCAGGGTCGGGCTGTTGGGCTTTAAATGGGGAGCTTGGCTGGTTTTTGATGGTGAGTTGTCATTTTTTACAGTGTGGTGAATATGCTTGTCAAAAATTGTATGCTACATTAATCTTAAAACCAATAATACCAAGGTGTCGCTAAAGGTATGCTTTTGCTTTATCTGCGTGAGAATAGCTTTAACGGCACTGATTACAATAAGCCCCAAAGGAGTTTGTATGAGTGCGTCCGATGTAATTCGTCATGATATTAAACAAATGTCCGTGTACAAGGTTACTGATGTCCCTGAGGACTGTATTAAGCTTGATGCCATGGAAAGTCCTTATGAGTACCCAGAAGAGCTAAAAGAAGAATTGGCCAGTATTCTGAGTGAAGTACCTTTAAATCGCTACCTCAACCCGCTCAGTTGTGGCATCCGCGAAATCATCTATGAGCAGTTCAATATTCAAGCCGATGCACAAGTGGTCTTGGGCAATGGCTCTGATGAGCTTATTCAGTTTCTCACCCTTCTTATTGCCAAGCCTGGCGCAAAAGTCTTAAGTGTTGAACCCAGTTTTGTGATGTACGAGCGTTGTGCGAATCTGTATGGCTTAAACTATGTTGGTGTGCCGCTGAACCCAGATTTCACCATGGATTTGGATGCTACTTTGGCTGCCATTCAAACGCACCAACCTGCCATTACGTTCTTGGCTTATCCAAACAACCCCACTGGTGGTCGTTTTGAACGTTCTGAAGTCGAAGCGATCTTGGCTGCAGCCACAGGCATTGTGGTGGTGGATCAAGCTTATGGTGCTTTTGCCTCAGATAGTTTTTTCCCACAAGCTGGACAATATGACAATTTGGTGGTGTTAAAAACCTTAAGCAAAATTGGCTTTGCTGGCATTCGCATGGGTTTTGCTGCTGGTCCTCAAGCCATTATGCAAGAGCTGCAAAAAATCATGCCACCTTATAATATGAATCAGTTAAGCGTGGCAACGGCCAAATTTGCCGTGAAATACCCACAGTTTATTTCAGGCAGCATTGATAAACTGAAGTCAGAGCGTGAGCGCATGAGAACGGCAATCCGTTCATATGATGTCATCGAAGATTTTGCTTCAGAGGCTAATTTTTTGACCATACGTGTCCCTGATGCGCAAAAGCTGTATGATACTTTGTTGGAACACAAAATATTAATTAAAAATCTGCATGGCGTGCATCCATTATTGGATCAATGTGTTCGCATTACAGTCGGGCTGCCTGAGGAGAACCAGGCGGTATTGGATATATTTCAGAAGATGTATGAGAGTTAAATAATATGCGTCAAGTAAGCGTGACCCGCAATACCACGGAAACCCAGATTTCATTAGAACTGAATTTAGACGGCACAGGCATTGGTGTGTTTGAAACCGGTGTGCCATTTTTAGACCATATGTTGGATCAGATTTGTCGTCATGGTTTGGTGGATTTGAAGATTCAAGCCCATGGTGATTTGCATATTGATGCCCATCATACTGTCGAAGACATTGGCATTACTTTAGGGCAGGCTTTAAAGCAAGCCTTGGGTGATAAAGCAGGCATTCGCCGTTATGGACACAGTTATGTGCCACTAGATGAAGCCTTAAGCCGTGTGGTTTTGGATTTGTCAGGTCGACCTGGATTGGTGTACAACGTGGAATACACTCGAGCCATGATTGGTGGTTTTGATGTGGATTTGTTCAGTGAATTTTTCCATGGTTTTGTGAATCATGGCATGTTGACTATTCATATTGATAATTTGCGTGGTGTGAATGCCCATCATCAAGCCGAAACCATCTTTAAAGCTTTGGGTCGTGCTTTGCGCATGGCCATTGAATACGATGATCGGATGGCGGGTATGATGCCTTCGACCAAAGGCACGTTGACGGCATAAAATGCATTTGTTGTTGAAGAGCAAGCTACTGCAATGATTGAAGTAGCTTGTTTTTTGCGTACTATTTGGATTGTATTGTTGCACTGGAATCAATTATTGAAAAACAGTGTTTTCAAAAATAAAATATAAAAAACAAAGGAAAAGACATGGATTCTATTTTCACCAAAATCATCAATGGCGACATTCCTTCTTACAAAGTAGCAGAAGATGAGCATTTTTTTGCTTTCTTGGACATCAATCCCAATGCCAAAGGCCATACTTTGTGCATTCCCAAAAAACAGATTGATCGATTGTTTGATATGGATGAAACGCATTATCTTGAATTGATGCGATTCTCACGCAAGGTGGCACTTGCGATGGAAAAAACCCTGCCTTGTGAGCGTGTTGGCATGGCGGTGGTTGGCTTAGAAGTGCCTCATGTTCATGTGCATTTGATTCCAATTCAGAGCATGCAAGACATGAACTTTATTAAAAAAGAAACATTAACAGCAGAAGAATTTACCGAAGTAGCGGCTGCCATTCAAAAGAACATGCAATAAAGAAAAGATGACATGTTCTGGATACAAAGCTCAGAACTCAAAGGAATGAATCGTGAAAGTAGCCATTATTGATTATGGTATGGGCAATTTACACTCAGTATTGAAGTCTGTTCAGGCTGCCAGTACACAAGCCAAGCAAGCAGCAGAGGTTTTTTTAACAGCGAATCCAGAAGATGTGATGTCTGCGGATAAAGTGCTCTTTCCTGGCCAAGGTGCAATGCCCGATTGCATGAAGTCTTTGCAAGAAAGTGGTTTGGGCGATGCGGTATTGGATGCATTTAAAAACAAGCCTTTTTTGGGCATTTGTGTGGGTGCTCAGCTGTTGTTTGAAAAAAGTGAAGAGGGTGATACCCAAGGCTTGGGTTGGTTTGACGGTACGGTCAAACGCTTTTCCAATACACTGCTAGATGAGCAAGGCAACCATTTAAAAGTACCACACATGGGTTGGAACAATGTCCACCAAGTGGCCAGTCATCCATTGTTTGCTAACATCAAACAAGATGCGCGTTTTTATTATGTGCACAGTTACCACTTTGACCCTGTTCAATCCGATATTGTCTTGGCAACCACCGATTATCCAACGCCATTTGCTTGCGTAGTGGGCAAAGACAATGTGTTTGCAACGCAGTTTCATCCCGAAAAAAGCCATGAAGCAGGCTTAACTTTACTGCGCAATTTTATTGATTGGTTGTAAAGCATTCAAACGAACCTAGCAATCTTGGTCTTTGCCGCTATTTAATTGCCAGCGTGGCTTTTCAAAGAGGGTGGTTCGTTTATAATGATGATTCTTGGATTGGATTTACAATGGCGCTTTGGTTCATGCAAGCTAAGCGCTTTTTATTACTTACCCCATTTGGTTGAATAAAATGTTATTGATTCCTGCAATTGATTTAAAAGAAGGTCAGTGTGTGCGTTTGCGTCAAGGTTTAATGGAAGACGCAACTGTTTTTTCAGATCGCCCAGTAGAAATGGCATTGCATTGGGTCAATCAAGGTGCCCGCCGTTTGCATCTGGTTGACTTGGATGGTGCATTTGCAGGAACGCCCAAAAACTTTGGTGCGATTAAAGAAATTTTACAAGAAGTATCGGCCGATGTTCCTGTGCAATTGGGCGGTGGTATTCGAAATTTAGAAACCATTGAAAAATATTTGGACTTGGGTTTGAAATATGTGATTGTTGGTACGGCTGCGGTGAAAAATCCTCAGTTTTTACATGATGCATGTGATGCTTTTCCAGGACAAATTATTGTTGGTTTGGATGCAAAAGATGGCCAAGTGGCCATTGATGGTTGGGCAAAACTCACCAAGTACAATGTATTGGAATTAGGCCAACGTTTTGCTGATTATGGTGCACAAAGCATTATTTATACCGATATTGGTCGCGATGGTATGTTAAGTGGCGTCAACATGGAAGCGACTGTGAAATTGGCAGAGTCAGTATCCATTCCTGTGATTGCTTCGGGTGGATTAACCAATTTGGATGATGTTCGCGCTTTGTGTGCAGCAGAAAGTACGGGCATTGAAGGTGCCATTACTGGACGTGCAATTTACGAAGGCAGCATTGATTTTATGGAAGCACAAAATTTAGCAGATGAATTAAACGCATGAAAGTTTTTTTAGCACTTGTGGCCACTGTGGTGTCCTTTTCATTGATGTTGTGGCGACAAGCTTTGGATATATACAGCAGTAACCCAGCCATAGAAGGCAGTTACTGGGCAGCATTTAGTAAGATTGTTTCAGGTGGCTTTAGTACGCCAGCCATGCAATTGTTGTTGGTGTTCTTGCTGGCCGCACCCACTTGGGTGGCTTGGATCTCAGGAAAACTGAGGTATTTGCGCTGGCTGGTGTATGCGATTATTTTTGCTTGGTTGGTGATGAATGTTCTGTTTGCCATGAATTATGCATCGTATGCCAATATGATTGGTTGGTTTATGTATTCATCATCCATGTTGTTGTTGGGACTGTTGTTGATGTTGTACCGAATTTTCAATAAAAATGAGGATTATGAGTTGCGCGTGGTCACAACAGAGAACAATGACGAGCCAAGTTATCAAAAAAACAAAACATGGTATTAAATAAAACCATGAAGGTACAAGGTTAAGGTAGAAGAGAATGCTAGCCAAAAGAATTATTCCGTGTTTGGATGTTGAAAATGGCCGCGTGGTCAAAGGCGTTAATTTTGTCTCTTTGCGAGATGCAGGCAATCCAGTTGAAGTTGCAAAACGTTATAACGATGAAGGTGCCGATGAAATCACCTTTTTGGATATTACAGCCAGTTCAGACAATCGCGATACGATTTTGCATGTGATTGAAGAAGTGGCAAGCCAAGTGTTTATTCCATTGACTGTCGGTGGTGGTGTGCGCAGCGTGGAAGATGTGCGCCGTTTATTGAATGCAGGTGCGGACAAGGTGAGCATCAATACCTCTGCCGTGAGTAACCCTGATTTGGTGAATGAAGCCAGCCGCTTTTTTGGCTCACAAGCCATTGTGGTCGCCATTGATGCCAAAGCCGTGAACGAAGACAATAGCCGTTGGGAAGTTTTTACCCATGGTGGACGCAAAGCAACAGGTTTGGATGCAGTTGAATGGGCCAAAGAAATGCAAAACCGTGGTGCAGGTGAGATTTTGCTGACCAGTATGGATCGAGATGGCACGAAGATTGGTTTTAACTTGCCATTGACCCGTGCGGTGAGTGAAGCGGTGAACATTCCAGTGATTGCTTCTGGTGGTGTGGGCAATATTGAGCATTTGATTGCAGGGGTAAAAGAAGGTAAGGCCGATGCAGTATTGGCAGCCAGTATTTTTCACTTCGGTGAGGTCAGTATTCAAGAAGCCAAAAAAGCCATGCAACAAGCGGGTATCGAAGTGAGGTTATCAGAATGAATATGCCGGCTTTGGACAAAATAAAATGGGATGATAAAGGTTTGGTCTGTGCCATTTGCCAAGATACCGTGACCAAGAAAATCCTCATGGTGGCGTGGATGAATGCCGAGGCTTTAGAAAAAACACTGCAAACAAAAAAAGCGCATTATTTTAGTCGTTCACGTCAAAAACAATGGTTAAAAGGCGAAGAATCAGGGCACACGCAAGATGTTGTATCTGTGCGTTTGGACTGTGATGGCGATGCTGTTTTGTTGGAAATCATCCAAAATGGCGGCATTTCTTGTCACACAGGACGTGAAAGCTGTTTTTACCAAGAATACCAACAAGGTGAGTGGGTCAACATTGAACCTGTCTTAAAAGAAGAGGCGCAAATATATGGTCAATAATGTAGAAGATAAGGCCCGTTTGATGGCGGGCAATGTTTTGATTGAGATTGGTGATACCCTAGAGGCTCGTAAAAGTGCAGCTACCGACTCTTCTTATGTGTCGCAGCTGTTAAGCAAGGGTGAAGATGCCATCTTGAAAAAAGTCATTGAAGAAGCCGGTGAAGTTTTAATGGCATCTAAAGATGGTGAGAAATTGCCTTTGATTAAAGAGATTGCAGATGTGTGGTTTCATACCATGGTGTTATTGACTTACCATGGCTTGCGTCCTGAGGATGTCTTAATGGAATTGCGTCGACGTCAGAATATCTCTGGTTTGGACGAAAAAGCATCACGTCCTAAATAAACACTTGTTTGAAAAAGGAAGCTGGTGTGAGTCATTGCATTTTTTGCCAAATCATTGCGAACGAAATTCCTGCTCAAAAAGTATTTGAAGATGATGAGATGTTGGTTTTTAAAGACATCCGTCCAGCAGCAAAAGTACATCTTTTATTGATTCCGAAAAAACATTTGGTATCATTAGCACATGCTCAAGAAGAAGATGCCAGTTTATTGGGACGCATGATGTTAAAAGTCCCTCAAATTGCAGCTGAACATGGTTTAGAGCATGGTTTTAAAACACAGATTAATACCGGTGTGGGTGGAGGACAAGAAGTGTTCCATTTGCATCTGCATATTTTAGGTCAACCGCAAGCACAAAAGGCAGGTTAATAATGGGTTCATTTTCTATTTGGCATTGGCTAATCGTTTTATTGGTTGTTGTTTTGGTATTTGGTACCAAAAAACTTCGCAATGTGGGCAAAGATTTGGGTACAGCTGTACACGATTTCAAAGCTGGTTTGAATGAAGGTACGGAAGCTGAGAAAAAATCCACATCAGAACCATCAAAAACGGTTGAAGCACCAGCAGATGCAGCCGTCAAAAAAGATGAACCTGATAACAAAGCCTCTTAAGCAAACTCATGTTTGAATTAAGCTTTGGAAAAATACTGCTGTTCGGTATTGTTGCTCTGATTGTTTTAGGACCAGAGCGATTGCCGAAGGTCGCGCGTACCGTTGGGCAGTGGGTAGGGCGCATTCAAGCTTTTGTCAGCAATGTCAAAACTGAACTCAATAACGAACTAGACAGCACACAGTTAACCCAAATCAAGCAAGACATTGAGTCCGCAGCGCAAGCGATGCGAACAGAGATGCAGTCTTCTTTGGATACGATGGAAACTGAGTTGGGTGAAATTCAAAAGCAAGTGGGCGTTGATCCTGGGCGCGAAGCATGGCGAAATTTGCCAGAAATGCGCACAATTGATGATTTTGCAAGTGAACGTGATTGGATGCAAACACAGCAACGCATTGGCAATCATGAGGCATCTTTGCAGCAAAAAGCGCGCCAAACACGTCGTCATTATCGTCCAAAACCATTGACGCAGCCTAAGCTGCGCTCACGCCGCCGTTTCACCTCATAAAAGATAAATTGCATGGAAGAAACCACACAACCTTTGGTTGAACACTTATTGGAATTGCGCACGCGTTTGGTGCGCATTTTGATTGGTCTTTTGTTGTGCTTTTTGGTGTTAGCACCTTTTAGCAAAGAGCTGTATGCCTTTGTTGCCAAACCATTGATGGAAGCCTTACCCCAAGGCAACCAAATGCAAGCCATTGATGTCATCGCACCTTTTTTTGTGCCGTTAAAAGTTACGCTCATGGTGGCTTTTTTGGCGTCCTTGCCCAATACCCTATATCAAGTTTGGGCTTTTGTTGCACCTGCTTTGTACAAGAATGAAAAACGCTTGGTATTCCCGCTGGTGGGCTCATCTTTTGTATTGTTTTTCTCAGGGATGGCTTTTGCTTATTTCCTTGTGTTTCCCATGATATTTAAATTTCTTGCCGGCATGACACCCGAAGGTGTGGTGATGGCAACCGACATTGATAAATACCTGTCTTTTATCATGGGAATGTTTATTGCTTTTGGTGTTACGTTTGAAGTGCCCATTGTGGTCATTGTTTTGAATCGCATGGGCATTGTGTCACAAGAGCAATTAAAAGCAGCCAGACCGTATGTGATTGTCGGTGCTTTTGTGGTGGCCGCTGTGATTACACCACCTGATGTTATTTCTCAGGTGATGTTGGCCGTGCCATTGATTATTTTGTATGAATTGGGTTTGATTGTTTGTCGCTGGGTTAAGGTAAAACCTATGGATGCCGGCGATGATGAAATACCAGAAGACGAGTCGTAAATGAATCAAAATGCGGTGTTGGCAAACACCTTAAAAAAAGTGCGCTACATGACTTCATTGGCATTGTTAAGTTTAATTGTGGTCACCGTGGGTTGGGAGTTGTGGTGGTCACCTTTGCGTGAAGGTGGGTCATGGATGGCATTGAAAGCCTTGCCTTTGTGTCTTTTGATACCGGGTATTCTTAAAGGAAACCGTTACACATATCAATACAGCAGTTTGTTGATTTTGTTTTATTTTGCTGAAGCCATCATGCGAATTTTTGACAATGCGCTTTTGAGTCAAATCTTGGCTGGCATCAGTGTTGTTCTGTGCTTTGTTTTCTTTGTAGGGTGCTTAATTTACTCTAAAAAAACGGCTGCGAAAAAAGTACCTTCTTAAACATGAGTGTTATGCAAAAAATCAAAAATTGGCCGAGTACGGCACTTTTTATAGCCACCACAGCGTTGATGGCTATTTTTATTGTTCCTTTTTTAATGACTTACCGTGTCGGGCCATTAAGCAGTTTTTATACTGAGAGCGTGGCTTATATTTGTGCAATGTTAGTTGTACTCATGGTCGCTTGCATGGGCTATTTGCGAGTGAAACTGCCTTTTGTGGCTTGGGTTTTGATTGTCTTTGCTGCTTATTTATTGCTTCAAACTCAATTTTTAAATTTGTCCATGCCAAGCCAAGTTTACTTGTGTATTGTGATTTTATTGAGCATGGCTTTGGTGTCATGGGGCATACGAGGATTGATGACGAGACTGGATGGCAAAACAGTCTTTTATGCCATTGCCTGTGCACTGGTTTTGGGCACTTTATTGCAAAGTGCCATCATGTGGCTTCAATTTTTTCAGCTTGAAAGCTATTTTGCTGGCATGGTGATGCGGGCCAAAACCATTAGCAATATTTATGGGCAATTGGGGCAGAGAAACCATTTAGGTCATTACATGACGTGGGGTGTTATTGCCAGTGCTTACTTACTGGCAACCCGAAAAATACCAGCTTATTGGGGCTGGTTATTGGTAGTTTGGTTGGGTTTGAGTTTGGGTTTGGTGGGTTCGCGTTCCATCACTGTTTATGCGGTTATGGTTTCTGCCTTGGCATTTGTGGCCATGTTCACGCAAAAGCAACACCGTTCTCAATGGGTGATTTTACTGGTGGCCATGCTTTGGGTTGTATTGATGCAAAGTATGCTCAGCCATCTTTTCGATTGGTTTGGTTTGCATTTTCAAAGTGGTTTGGACCGAGCTGTAGGTGCTCAAGCAATTGACTCTTCTCGACAGTATGAGTGGAAAAAGGCATGGTTAATCTTTCAGGCTGCCCCTTGGTTTGGACATGGTTTTGGCAGTTATTCGGTACAAGGATTTTTAATGGACATTCGTCCGGAGTTCTTGGCTCGAGGGCACACCAATGTTTTGTATGCGCACAGTCACAATTTGGTTTTGCAGTTATTGGCTGAAACAGGTATTGTTGGCACTGCGATTGTGATGTTTGGTATGGTCGTTGCTGGTTTGAAGTTGTTGTTACAGCGAAGTGCTGATTACAAAATATTTATTGCTGCAATGCTGCTCGTATCCGTATGTCACAGCCTATTAGAATACCCACTTTGGTATGTGTTTTTCTTGCTTCCATTCGTGATTTTATTGACCTTGGGTGAGAAAAATGTTCAATTGCAAGCTGTTCATTCTTGGTACCATTACCGTGCTTGGTTGGGCTTTGTGTTAGCGGTATTTTGTTTGGCTGAAGTCACGCGAATGGCTGTGGTTTACCAAGATATTTTGGTTTTATCACGACAAGCGAAAAATGAAACCCACGAACAAAAAGAGCGAAAAATGCTGGATTTGGATGCGATGGCACAACAAGAGTTTTTGCTGTCTTATTACATTCGCAGTGTTTTGACTCGGCAATTGAATGCCACAGAAGAGGCTTACCCTGTGGCATGGAAAGTTGAGAATGCGAAAGCCACTGCTTTGTATCGACCTTTTGGCAGTCAGGCATTTAAGTGGTCGCTGTACCAAATGCGTTTGGGCAATACGGAAGAAGCGTTAAAATGGTCTGAATATGTTTGGCGCTACTATCCCAATTTGATTCCATCGTATCGCCGCAGCATTGATGCTGCACCGGTTTTCAAGCCTCTTGCCAAGCCGGCATTGGATGCTTGTTTGCGTTACCAAGCATATAACCCAAAGCTTGTTTGTTAAGGCGATAGACATCAAAAAAGACTGGCAATAAAATGGCCAGTCTTTTTTAGTTGGATTGTCTTAATCAAACATCCACATTCACGCCAATGTTTTTTTGTAAGGCTTGTTGGTATACACCTTGAGCCACAGCCAAATCAAAGTAAGCAGCACCCACACATTTGAAAAATGTGATTTCTTCTTCATTTTCACGAGCGCAAATATTGGAAACAATGACGTCAGCCAATTCACCATGGATTTTGTCATATGACCAATTGTCTTGCGCATTGGCGTGAATTAATTCGCCAGCTTCTTCGGTCGCACCATGAAAATCATCCACAACAATTTTATGAGCACGTTGAATAAACGTGAAATCCACTTCTTGCATGTCTGGCAAATATGAGCCAACACCATTGACATGTGTGCCAGCTTGAATGTCATTGCCATCGAATACAGGTGTTTTAGAGCGGGTTGCACAGTTAATGACATCTGCTTTGCGAACGGCATCCTGAACATCGTTGCTGATGTGAATGCTGATGTTAGGATCAATACCAAATGCTTGCAGCTTTTCTTGAAAATCAATTGCTTTATCTTGGGTTGGATTGAATAAATGAATGGTTTCAATTTTTCGCACAGCCAACACACCCAAAACCTGTTCAAATGCCATGCCACCAGTGCCAATGACAGTAAGAACTTTGGCGTCTTTTTTGGCTAAATAGTCAGTTGCCAAACCACTTAATGCACCTGTACGCAAACGCGTTAAATAAGATGCATTCAGTAAGGCCAAATGGTCACCATTTTGGGCATCCGAAACCAAAACCACACCTTGGGTCGTGTTTTTGCCACGAGCAGGGTTGTTTGGGAAAATCGTTACCGCTTTCATGGTCATGATTTGTGCAGACAAATCGGCACTTGGCATGTACAAAACAGATGCATGGTGCTCAGGAAACTCAATGACGGTACGAAGTGGATTGGCAATTTTGTTGGCAACTTTGGCTTCCAATACTGCTTTGACATCGACCAGTGCTTCTTGAATGCCATAAATGGACTGAATCAGGGCTTCATTTAAGACTTTCATTTCATTCTCCAATTTCATCTAAATTTTGATCGCGCTTTTCTTTTACACAGCTAATGGCAATCAAAGAAATCACACCAGTAAACATAATGTAAATGGCCACTGGCACGTACGAGTTGTCAAAAGTAGCCAACAATGCCACAGCCACCAAAGGCGCTGTACCACCGGCCAATGCTGCACCAATTTGATAACCCAAAGACACGCCAGTATAGCGCACTTCAGCTGAGAACATTTCAGAGAACATGGTGCCTAAAACGGCTGTAATCGGAGCCCAGATAATACCCAAACCAATAATGGTTGCCAAAGCCAATAAAATAACTGAATCTTGGTGAATCATCCAAAAGTAAGGGAAGCTATACAAAATCATCATAACGGTGCCAAAAACATATAAAGGCTTGCGACCAATTTTGTCAGACAATTTGCCCATCATGGGAATCAATAAGGTGGTGATGATGGTGGCCAACATCACGCAGTTCAATACTTCTGTGCGTGTGAAGCCCAGATTGGTGGTGGCATAAGAAACAATAAAAGTACTGAAAATATAAAAAGGTGCTGTTTCTACGAATTTGGCGCCAATCGCAATCAACACTTCACGCCAATGGAACTTAAGGGTATCAACAATGGGTAATTTTGGAATGTTGCCTTTGGCTTTAACGGCTTTGAATGAAGGGGTTTCATCAATGCCTTTGCGAATCCACAAACCGAACACCACCAGTAGGGCGCTTAAGATAAACGGAACGCGCCAGCCCCAGCTGATGAAATCTTCATTGGGAAGCAAAGACATAATCGACAGCGCCAATGTACCCAAAACCATGCCCAAAGGCACACCTGTTTGCGGTACACTGCCAAAAAAGCCGCGCTTTTCTTTGGGTGCATATTCCACTGCCAAAAGCAGTGCACCGCCCCATTCTCCACCAATGCCCAAACCTTGGATTAAGCGCAAGCACACCAGTAAAATCGGAGCCCAAATGCCAATGGCTTGGTAAGTGGGTAATAAGCCCATCGCCATGGTAGCAACACCCATTAAGCTTAAGGTAATCACCAAGGTTTTCTTGCGGCCAATCCTGTCACCAATGTGACTGAAAATAATGCCGCCAAAGGGGCGAATGAAAAATGCCAAGGCAAAAGAGGCATAAGCCAGCATTAAACCGACAGTGGGGCTTTCGCTGACAAAAAATATTTGGTTAAAAACCAAGGCTGCGACGGTGCCATATAAAAAATAGTCAAACCACTCAATGGCACTGCCGACCAAGCTGGCCAGCAGAACCCTGTTCATTACTTTTGGTTTTTGCATATTGTTCTCTTCTATTTATCTTTGATGTTTATTTGGGTTTTCATGGTTGGCCGTAACCACCGTGAATATTATTAGTGTAATGATTCTATATTTCTTTGTTAAATATTGTCAAACTGCTTTTTCCAAAAGGTTGCACCTTTTGTGTTTTATGGTTGCGACTAAAAAAGGGAATGATCGAAATCATTCCCTTTTTTGGTGTTACGTTTTTGAAATGTTACGCGTGCGTATCGGTGTACTCGTCAATTAAAGTATCTTGCAAATGAATGTGTGCTTCATTCTCAAGAGGTGCTACTTTTAGATAGCTGCCGTCGGCTTGCATCTGCCAAGATTGGCAATTGTCAGTCAGGCTTAAGGTCAAGGTTTCACGGATAATGCTTTGCTTTAACTCAGGGTTTAGAATCGGGGTGCAGGTTTCAATGCGTCGGAAGAAGTTTCGACCCATCCAATCGGCACTGGAAATAAAGACTTTTTCTTGCGCATCATGGTAAAAATAAAAGACACGAGAATGCTCCAATAAACGACCGATAATAGAACGAACGGTGATGTTTTCTGACAAGCCTTTAACGCCAGGACGAAGCGCGCAGATACCACGGACAATTAAATCGACTTTAACGCCTGCTTGACTGGCTTCATACAGTTTATCAATAACACTGGGCTCAAGTAGTGAGTTCATTTTGGCCATAATCAAGGCTTTTTTGCCTTGTTTTGCTGCCGCAATCTCATGGTCGATATTGGCTAAAATCATATTGTATAAAGTAAAAGGGCTTTGATACAAACGGGATAATTTGCTAGGTTGTCCTAGGCCTGTGATTTCCATGAAAAGCTGATTCACATCGGCAGTGATTTTGTCATCGGTGGTTAACAAGCCCAAATCAGTATAAAAGCGCGAAGTGCTTTGATGGTAATTGCCCGTACCTAAGTGGGCATAACTTTTCAATTGACCTTCTTCACGGCGTACAACCAGTGCCATTTTGGCATGGACTTTGTAACCATACACACCATACACCACGTGAGCGCCCACATGTTCTAATTGCTTGGCCCAATTGACATTGGTTTCTTCATCAAAACGGGCACGCAATTCCATCACAACAGTCACTTGCTTGCCAACCATGGCCGCTTGAATCAAGGCTTTGATTAGGTCTGAATTCATGCCTGTTCGGTAAATGGTCATTTTGATGGCAACCACATTCACATCTTGCGATGCTTCTTGAATGAAATTAATCACCGGCTGGAATGATTGGTAAGGGTGGTGCAATAACACTTCAGTGTGGCGCAATGCGTCAAAAATCGAACTGGCGTTTTGCAATGGTTTTGGCAAAGATGGCAAAAAAGGTGAGAATTTTAAATCAGGTCGCTCTACCATATCAGGCACAGCCATTAGGCGTACCAAGTTCACTGGGCCATTTACACGGTAAAGTTCTGCATTGCTCAGTTCAAAATGCTCTAATAAAAAATCACTGACATGGCTTGGGCAATTGCTAGATACTTCTAGGCGCACGGCTTTACCGTATTGTCTGTCATGCAATTCACCTTGAATGGCAATGCGTAAGTCTTTTAAATCTTCCTCATCCACCGTCAACTCACTGTCACGGGTAAGTCTAAATTGGTGACAACCTTTGATGGTCATGCCACGGAATAAAGTATGAACATGAGAGTGCAAGATGGAAGACAAAAATACAAAGCCGGTATTGCCGTCGCAAAGCTCCGGCGGTAAGGCAACCACGCGCGGTAAAATACGCGGCGCTTGTACAATGGCCATGCCAGAAGCTCGTCCAAAAGCATCTTTGCCTTCCAATTCAACAGCAAAGTTTAACGATTTATTCAATGGACGGGGAAAGGGATGCGAAGGGTCCAGGCCAATGGGAGTTAGAACAGGGTAAACTTCACGGTTGAAATACTCTTTGATCCAAAGACTTTGTTCATTTGTCCATTCATGTCTGTGGTAAAAATAAATGTTTTCTTGGCGCAATAAAGGCACCAATTCTTCATTGAATACACGGTATTGATCTGCAATGAGGCGCTGTGCTTTTTCTGTGACTTTGGCAATCACTTGGTGGGGGAAGTCGCCGTTCATTAATTGTAAATTGGGATTGAGTTTTAATTGTGCTCTTAACCATGCCATGCGAACTTCAAAAAATTCGTCTAGGTTTGACGATACAATGCACACAAATTTTAAGCGTTCCAATAAAGGCACGTTGGCATCTTTGGCTTGTGCCAAAACACGACGGTTAAATGCCAATAAGCTGATTTCTCGACAAATGAATTTTTCTGCGGCTTCCATAACTGACCTTAGTATTGTGTTGTATCATTGATTTGGGTTGCGAAGGCTTATTCTTCACATCTGATTTTTACGGATAAAAAAGGCTGCCTATATAAGGCAGCCTGAATATTATTCTGTAGGAGGGGTGTAACCACCGATGTCATCAACACCATCACCAAAGAAATAATTTTCCATTTGACCTGTGATGTATTGGCGAGAGCGCGCATCAGCTAAGCTTAAGCGATTTTCATTGATTAACATGGTTTGGTAGTTTAACCAACCTTCCCATGCTTCTTGTGAAACATTTTCAAAAATGCGTTGGCCCAAAGCATTTGGCAACGGCGCAAATTTCATACCAGCGGCTTCTTTTCCCAGTTTTACACATTTAACCATGCGAGTCATACGTCGTGTCCTTTTATGTTCAAGCTTATTTTACAATCAATTCTATTGAGGCTTATTGTAAAGGATAACATCTTATTTGAACACTGTATTAAAGCATATCTAATGGGTAAACAAAGATTTTTGAGTGGCGTTTGTTTTCTTGGTATTCCTCTAGGCGCTCTTTGGGTAAGACATCTGTGTCAGCATGAATAAAACCACGTTCAGTAAACCAATCTCCTGTTTGTGTGGATAAACAAAAAACATTGTCTAGCTGTTGAGAGCGCGCATTTTTCAAAACATAGTCCAGTAAAATTTCACCACTGCCACTGGCTTGGATTGTAGGTGAGACAACCAAACAAGCCAATTCGGCACAATTATTTTTTGGATAGGGCTTCAATGCAACACAACCACAAATTTGTTGGTCATTTTTCAGTAAGCTAAACTCATGAATGTGGTTTTCCAAATAAGCAATGCTGCGCGGAACCAAAATGCCTTTTTCTTCTAAAGGTCGAATCAAGCGAATGATGTCGGGAATGTCTTCGGCATGTGCTTTTTCCACCTTTAAAAAAGAAGATTTAGCAAAAGACGTACCAAAGCCATCTCGGGTAAACAGTTCTTTAAAAAGCGCACCATCGGCAGCACCGGAAATCAAGTGGGCGCGCGTCACATCATGGTATAAGGCTTTTCGAATGGCGCTTAAAATCCGGGTAATGCTGATGGATTGCGGAATGCTGGTTTGCAATTCTTCAATTTCATTGGTGGTTAAGGTGCTGATAATCGTACCATCTTTTGCCAAAACCCCTTTTTCTTGGTTGATGAAGACCAATTTTTCGGCTTTTAAGGCGATGGCAATATCAGCTGCCACTTCTTCAAGAGCCAAATTGTAACTGTAGCCACTTAAAGAGTTGGCCAATGGGCTGATTAACACAACACTGCCCATGTCTAACAGTGACGTGATGCCTGTTTGATCGACTTTACGCACACGACCTGCATAGTGCATGTCTACGCCATCAATCACCCCCAAAGGTTTTGCCAATAAAAAATTACCAGAAGTGATGCGCAAACGAATATTGCCTGAAGGTGTGTGTGGCATGCCCAAAGCCAAGGCTGATTCCACATTAAAGCGCACAATCCCACAAGCTTGCTTGGCTTTTTCTAAGGTGATTGCATCGGTAATGCGTCTACCGGCATGGTATTGAATACCCAAGCCGGCTTCGGTCATCAAGTCATTCACATATTGGCGAACACCATGAACCAAAACCAGTCGCACCCCCAAGCTAGCGAGCAGGTTGATGTCTTGTGCTAATGCTGCAAACACAGGAGATTTGATAATAGAAGAGCTAATCGCCAAGACAATGGTTTTGTCTTTTAAATAATGAATGTAAGGCGTGGCCTCACGAAATGCCCCAACAAAGTGGGGCAAGACTGTATTGGGGGTGTGCTTCATGGCTTACTTTTGTAGGACGATATAAAATACCTGTAATATTAATACGATTAGGGCTGTAAAAGAAGCAATCGTCCAATTGAAATCATTGGAATGTGCTTTATTTGGGTTATGCTCTTCATTTGCAAGGTAATGTTGCCCTGATGCGATAATCACTCTTTGATTTTGTCCGTTGCCATCAAGCATATTGAAGTCACGGTAAATCAAATCAAATACAGGCGCTTTGGTGCCATCGGGAATGTTTTTTTTCAAATATTTTTGTGTTAATGCTTCGGTTTCTGCAGAAATGGCAGAATAAGGAATTAACACGCTGTTGTCTTCTTGAACAATTTCAAGGTTAAGTGGTGGTTCAGTTGGGGTATTTTTTTTGTCTTCTTTGTTCAAAAAGCGGCCGAATAGACCCGACTTTTTCAATACTTTCACTTGAACTGGTTGTTGGTTCAAACTTTGTGGTGCAATTGGCTCGCTGGCTTGTGCTTTGACTTTGGCCAAAATATTGGCAACCCGGTTATCCACATGAATCGGAGATGCTGCCTCTTCAGGCTGAACCTCAACAACGGCTTTTTTTTCGGCAGCAGGCGGCTTGAGTAAATTGCCATTGGCAGGAAAACCACCTTCACAAGAGATGCATGACAAAACACCTTGTTGTGTCACAATATGGTGGTAAGAAATTTTTTGTTGGGTCTGACAATGCGGGCATAATGCATGGTAAAAAGCATTGTTTCTTTGTGCTGTTGTTGCCATAATTTTCCACTTTTTAGTAATGATTTTTTTAGATATTGCTATTGTTGATTGATGCTTTGAATGGCATCCATAACCACTTTGGCACTGTCTTGCCACTCTTCTTCTAACATGGCTGCATGGCCTGAGTTAGCAATCCAATGCACAGGCTCACCATAAGTCATGGCGGTTAAACTCACCACTTCAGGCGCGACCAATACGTCTTCGCGCGCCCCAATGATGGCCACCGGGCAATCTTTTCTAAACCAAGGTGCAAAAGGCGTGCCCATGGTCAAGTCCATAATCAGCCTATAAGATTCAGGTGTCATTTTAGCAGCATATTTTTCCAATGTCGCTAATGTTGCATGTTGGTGAAACAACACTTCTTTAAACAGTTCAGGTGATAAAGGCTGGTTAAATGAATAGGTATTGCCCATGGTAGCAGTGATAAAAGGGTGGTGATAAAAGCCACCCATTGCCAATGGAATCAAGCCTTGTGGCGGTACTGCACACATCAAAACTGCCGCAGGTAAATGCTCGGACATGGTCAGTCTTTGTAAGACCAAACCGCCCATAGAGTGCCCGATAACAATGGGTGTTTTGCCTGTTTTCTGTCTGATTTGTGCGATTGCCCATTTGGCATCATCCACATAATCATTCAATGAGAATTGGTGAATCTCCTCTAAACCTTCACTTTTGCCATGACCTCGAAAGCTAAGTGCCCAAGTATCAAAGCCTTTGTTTGCAAACCAAGGTAAGTAATGTTCCCAACACCAAGCACCCATAAAAATACCATGCAAGAACAACAAAGGCGTTTGCTCTTGTTGTTCGTTTTGATTTTGTTCATGCAATAGCTCTAATGCGTATGTTGGGCGATTCATGCCAATCCTTATTGTTGATGTAACGTGTTTATAAATCTAAGCCCGCTTGAACCATTTTGGCTGCAGTGATAATGGCACGAGCTTTGTTTTGTGTTTCTTCCCATTCGGACTCTGCATTTGAGTCAGCGACGACACCAGCGCCACTTTGTACATAGAGCATTTGCTCACGGATAATGGCTGTGCGAATGGCAATGGCAAAGTCCATATCACCATTAAATCCCAAGTAACCAACGGCACCACCATAAACGCCTCGTTTGGTGGGCTCTAATTCTTCGATAATCTGCATCGCACGAATTTTAGGCGCACCAGACAATGTGCCAGCAGGGAAGGTTGCCGACAATATTTGCATATTGCTAACATCATCTTTTAAACGACCTTCGACATTGGAGACAATGTGCATGACATGAGAATACCGTTCAATTGCCATTTTGTCACTGACTTTGACGCTGCCAACCTCGCAAATTCTGCCCAAGTCATTGCGTCCTAAATCAATTAACATGACATGTTCTGCAATTTCTTTTTGGTCATTCAATAAATCGTGTTCAAGCTCTAAATCCTCTTGGCTGTCTTTACCACGCAATCGTGTGCCTGCAATTGGGCGAACCACGACTTGTTTTTGTTCTTTTCTAACCAGAATTTCAGGCGAAGAACCCACCACATGAAAATCATCAAAGTGATAAAAATACATATAAGGCGATGGATTCAAAGTGCGAAGTGCTCGGTATAAACTTAAAGGGTTATCATGAAAAGGCATGCTTAAGCGTTGTGAAGGGACAACTTGCATGCAGTCTCCCGCCAAAATATAGTCTTTAACGGTATTAACAAAGGATTTGAATGTTTCGGCACCCACTTCGCTGATGGCTTCAGAAGGTGTGCTGCCCAAAGACAATGGCAAAGCAACACTTTGGCGCAATTGGGTACGCAACGCTTCCAAACGGTTTCTGGCATTTTGGTAGCCATTTTCTTCTTCGGTGTTGGCATAAACAATCAAACTCACCTTGCCTGAGAGATTGTCCACGACAGCCAGTTCTTGAGAGAGCATTAAGAAAATATCGGGTGTGTCGCTTGGATTTTCTTTGTTGGCTTGAGCCAAATGTGGCTCAAAAAACTGAATGGATTCATAACCAAAATAACCCACCAAGCCACCTGTAAAGCGTGGTAGAT
>JASLBZ010000086.1 GCA_030146285.1 Neisseriaceae bacterium
AAAGCCAGAACAAAAAACAAAAGCATCTGTTTTACAATGGATTTTTAGAAAAAAGATTTCAAAAAAATAATCACAGCCAATCAACAAATTCCAACAGATCCAGCAAAACCTCATCACAACCGCCTGCAATCGCATTACAAAACCAGAAAAACAAGTCTGAGTTCATTGGAAATAGGCGAAGAATTGGTAAAGATAGGCTAAAACCACAAAGAAAAGAGCTAAAGCAAAACACCAAACATACTATATATAGATATAGCTTTAAAAATGACTCCACCCCAAAAACGTTTAAAACTCGGCAAACCAAACCCAAAAAAGCATTACAGGCTGCCTATCTAGGCAGCCTGTAATGCTTTACTTCAAAAGCGAGTTATTTTTGAGCTACTTTTTTATTGCCACCGCCAAACTTCAGCAGCAGCAAATAAGCAACGATTCCAATGACTGCAATATTCATCAAGTAATACATCGCATCTGAAATGGGCGCACCCATTTCATTAAACAAAATGGAAGTAAAGATACCCGCGGTACTGGGCAAAATCCATCTGGCAGCTTGCAAAATCTCAGGCATGCCTTCGCTTGGCCAAGAGAACCCTGAGAGAAAATACATGGGTAGTGACGTAAACAACAATACTTGCTCCACTCGCTCTCGGTTTTTAATCACCAAACCACATAGGCAACCTAAGATGGCAACAGTCGGGATGAAAATCAGGCCAAACCAGAACAAACCCCATAAATTCCCCCCTCGGGTGTAATCATGAAAAGCAAAAAGCCATCCATAAAAATAGCCGAACATCACCCAGCCTACGATAGAAATCGCTAAAATTCGCCCTAACCAAGCTGTTTTGGTGGTGAATGCTTTTTTCTTTTCATACCATGTTGCGATCATGATACCCACGCCAATCATCAAGGTTTGCTGCAAAATCAATACAGCCACAGCAGGCACAACGTAACTGCTATAACCTTGGCTTGGATTGTATAACGCCTGAATCTGCATGCTTAATGGGTTGGTGGTGACATACGCTTGCTCAACACTCATGCCTTGACTGGTCAATTCTTGAATAGAAATGCCTGCAGACAAAGTACCCAACGCTTTAGCAAAGCCCAATGAAACACCTTCATTGAGTAGTGCATAACTGCCATTGGTTGCCACTGCCACAGTTGCATTGCGTTCATACAGAACATCGCGCTTAAAGCCTGCTGGAATCACCAAGTAACCGTTAATATCGCCTTTCCAAAATAAATCTTTTGCTTCATCCACACTGCTTGCCATTGACACTTTTAATTCGGGCGTCGCTTGTGCATAACGAATCACTTGGCGCGACAAGCTGCTGTTGTCAAAATCTACAATCACCACTGGAATATCATCCGCGACTTGCGGTGAATAAGGCCAAGGATACAAAAACCCATACAATATTGGTGCCAATACAACCAATAACAACACACCAAAATCAGTAAAGATACTGGTGAACACGTCCTTCATGGCAGAGTAAAACTCTTGTACTTTTCCGCTCATTAGCCCATCCCCCACCATTTTGGTTTCGAGTGAGCAAACCGCATGGCACATAAAGTTATGCCAAGCGCAATCACAATCGCAATAAAATAACCTTCAACAGCAGGCAATGCATACCGCGCAGGTGCTTGCATTTGCAACTGTCGGACTTGCAAAACAGCATAATGGGTATAAGGCAATGCCATTGCCCACATATAAGCACCTGTTGACATTGCCAACAATGGGAAACCTGTACCACTAAATGCAAAGGCAGGCGATGTTAACAAACCGGTGCCATCCACTGCCAAGCCCATTGAGAAAGTCATGAATGCGAACATCACGCCCAAAATAATCGACAATAATACCAATTCGTACAATGCCAATAAGGTAATCAGAAAAGATGACATTGCGACAGGGTGAGCTGTTTGTATCAAAACCAACATAAAGGTAGAAATGCTTAAAAAGGTCACAATGATGGGCGTTAACTTGCCGAACAAGGCTTTAAAATAAGCCCAAAAGGACAAGCGACCAACACCAAGCCACCTGGCCATGCTTTTATCACGCAACTCCCTGCCCGCAGCTACCGCACCTGCTGTCATGGCCAAGATGTGAATAAGCGCAGGCATAATGGCAGTTGCCAAATACAATTGGTAGTCATTGGCAATGTTAAACAGCGGTTGCAAATTGGTGGTAATCGGCGAAAAATTAGCGACCGCTTGTTCAGGAGATTGTCCTGCGCCCATGCGCATTTGCATTTGTACACCAGCCGAAACGGTTCCAATCACCGTTAGCATACTGTTTTGAATTAATTTAGAGTGCGTACCAAACTGTGCATTCACATTCAAAACCACATTTGAAGGCTGCCCCGTTTTCAAGTCATTTTGCAAATGATTCGGAATGTACATCACAGCATAGACATTGCTGCTTTTCAGGCCAGCTTGAGCGCTTTTTTCATCCGGATATTGAGCCACAACTTCAAACAATGGATTGGCATCAATATAACGTGTAATTTGACGGCTGATCACACTACCATCGTCATCCCACACGCCAACAGGCAGCTTATAAGGAATGATTGGCATGTAAATCCACCAAATCAGCAAAATAGCCAACATGGGTACATAGGTGACCATCGCCATGTCCCATTTATTGGCTTTGAGCCAGCGCCACTCACGTCGAGCACTGCGCGCATAAGGTTTGTGAAGTGACATATGCGCCCTACAACGTAACCAATACGCTCATGCCTGGACGTATGTTTTTAATGGGTTTACTTGGACGCGCTTTGACTTCAAATGTTTTCAAATCAAAACCTTGGTTATTGCGGGTTGCACGCCAAGTGGCAAAATCGGCCAATGGTGAGCTGAAATATACTTTAAAGGTTGCCATGGTTTTTTTGCCATTTTCACTTAGTGCCGGAATCTCAGCTTGAAATTCAGAGCCCAATGCAAATTTAGACACATAGTCTTCACGTACATTCAAAACAACCCACTGGTCGTTCAAATCCACCACACTGATGGCAGGAATGCCTTGTGGGTTAATCTGACCCACTTTTGCTAACACATTTGAGATTTCTCCTGCCACAGGGCTTTTTAAGTGAGCCTCATTCTCGGCCACTTGCGCTTCTTTCACCACAGCGCCAAACTGCTGTGCAATGGCATCTGCACTAACAATGTCTTCTTTGCGAGCACCTTCTACCGCCATATTGTAAAGCGCATTGGCAGCCACTGCTTCGTCTCTTGCTGCAACAAAGGCTGTATAGGCTTCATCGCGTTTTTGTTTAGACAACAAACCTTCATTTGCCAAGCTGTTTACCCGCTCATAGGTTTTCTTCATTAAATCAGCTGCTGCTTGGGCACGCATATATGTTTGCTTCGCCATTTGAATTTCTTGTGGGCGCAAACCAATTTGTGCCTTATCTGCTTGGGCTTGTGCTGCTGTATGCGCTGCATTAGCTTGATCCATCTTGGCATTGATTTCAGGACTGTCATATTTCATGATTGGGTCACCAACTTTAATTTGCTGACCTTCTTTGACATACACTGCCTCTACTCGACCTGGCACTTTGGGTGCAACATCGATTTCTTGCGCTTCCATTTGCCCTTGTAAGACCACGGGCTCAGGCTTGGCAAGCTTAATTAGATTCACCACCACAAAAGCAACAATGGCAAAACCCACAACCCCAATGGCAATTAATTTCATTTTCTTGTGCATGTAAAACATCCTTAAGGCTTAACTTTGGTATCAGCTTGATTTAAATATTGGCTAAACTGTTCTGGTATGCCGGCACTATTGAGTAGCGCAGACAATGCTTGTATGTAGGAATTAGCAGCCTCTAAGCGCTCAGTCTTGGCTTTGGTTAAATTCACTTGTGCGTCAATAACATCAGAAATGGGGCTTAAACCTTCACGCAAACTGGCTTGGCGCAAGCGTAAATACTCTTGGGCAGCCTGAATATTGCTGCTCATGGCAGTATAGGAATAGCGTGCATTTTCAACATCACGCCAGTTTTTCTCTACCAAGATGCTAATGTCTTCACGCGCCTGTTGGTTCAGCATATTCACTTCATTAATGGTGGCCAAACTGGCGCGATCCATTAACCGTCGGTCCACAGCACTCCACAGCGTCCAACGCAGATTCACTCCAACCATGCGATTGGGGTTTCGTGCATTAATTTCATGCCGAGCAAATGCCAACACGTCTGGCTTCCAACGGGACTGGCTGATTTTATGAACAGCTTCAGATTGTTCTTTTTTTGCAGCAATTTGCGCCAAACCTGGATGATTTTGCATTGCCAAATCAACAAAATAATCTAACTTTGGTAATGGTTTTTGATTAATAAACAAAGCCGTTGTTGGCAAGATTTGGCGTTGACTTTGCAATAAACGCTGCAAAGCAGCACTGGCCAAGATGGCATCATTTTTTGCTTTTTCTGCCACTCGTTTCGAGGTTTCTAAGGCAACCTTAACTTGCAATCTTTCCACGTTGGCAATCAAACCAGTGTCCAGCATGCGTTGTGCTGTTTTGTCATGCACGGTAATGGCCGCCACCGCGTCTTGGGTCAAGTTTGCAGCGGATTGTGCTAACTGTGCTCCAAAATAACGTGCAATCAATTGTGCTTGCACGTCAGCTTGGATGCCTCTGTCCTCGGCCTTTGCAGCCTTAGCGCCTCCCTTGGCAATCTCTTTGGCCGCAGTAATTTTACCGCCAGTATAAAGTGGTACAGCCACAGTAACGTCCGCAAACTGATAATGCTCATGCACACGTGCTTTAACCCCAATGCCACGAATTTCATTGGTAATATTCGGTGGAACCATCCCCTCAACTTGTCCTAATGCACCGGAACCCACTTGAACATCATCACCAATACCGCCAAAAGTACTGTGGCCATTCACATCCATGTAACCTGTGTTACCAGAGATCGTCACGACGGGGCCGCCCAGTAATTTTAAGGCATCTTGTGCATGGGTTTTGCTCTCCACATTAAACTGCGATGCTTTTAATGCTGGCGAGCCTTCTTGCAAAAGAACTTGCGCCTCATCATAACGCAAAGGCGTTAATGGTTTAGGCGCGGAAGGAAAGCTCGTGTCTACATTGCCATCTGTAAAGATATTGGGCGGTGCTAAGGCCTCATCTGCTAAAACAGCTGGCGACGACATCAACAGACCAATCGCTGTTAAAACCTGACAATGTAGGAAAATTTTATTCATACTCACTCGTTATTGTTGATCTATTTACATACTGCAATCTAAAAACGGCTTGCGCTTTCAGTATCCAGTTTTTATCAAAAAGAAATTTCATTGCCATAATATATTATTATCATAGTAACGGCTACGCCTATTCCATCAAGCTGACAACATTGCTTTACATATTTTCACGCCCGTCTCATTGAGATACCCCAACAAAATCCAACCTCATTTACTCTTCGTAAATTTCCAAATCAAAAAAAGGTGCTGCAGCAAAAACGTGGTCAAACAAATCTGCTTGTATGTATTCATAATGTTGCCAAACCGTGTCTTTGGAAAAAGCATAAACTTCCAATGGAATGCCAAACTGATTGCTCTGTAGCTGCCTAACCATTAATGTGAAATTCTTACTAATGACAGGATTTTGATTCAAATACGTGTCTAAATACTTGCTAAACAAACCCAAATTGGTCAGGTGATGCCCATTGATCAAATGATTGGCATCAATATTGTTTTTATCGTTGTACTTGGCAATGTCTGCTTTTTTACTGGTCAAATACGTTTGCAAAATTTGAATGTCTTCGTATTTAGCATAGTCATCATCATTTAAAAATTTAACACTGCTGCCTCGTATTAACAAATGACGGCATATGCGTCGACCACCCGACTCCCCCATAAAACGCCAGTTTTGAAATGAGTTGGAGATTAAGGAGTACGAGGGAATTGTTGTCACTGTATTATCAAAATTCGTCACTTTCACAGTGGTTAGATTAATTTCAGTCACGGTACCATCTGCACCATAGTTGCTCATGGTAATCCAGTCACCCACACGAACCATATCATTGGTACTGACTTGGATACTGGTCACAACACCCATAATTGTATCTTTGAACATCAATAATAAAACAGCTGAAACTGCACCAATGGTGCCGAAAAAAGCCGCCAATGATTGATTGGTGAACTTGATGTACAAAAAAGCCATGGCAATAAAATACAAAACCATCATCATGATTTGTACATAGCTTTCCAATGGCTTGTATTTGAAATGGTCCCGAGTCTTTAAAAACTCACACACTGTGTTTAACAAAGAACCAATGAAACGCAATAAAAATACCGTAAAAATGGCATCCAAAAATGCAGAGATAATCGATGACCATGCATAAAATTCAGCGATGACAGATGGTGCAATCATGCAGGCAATCGCCATGGGAATAAAGTTAGCCAAGTGATATGGCACTTTACTAATCAAAGCTGCATGAATAAAAGAATCTGCACCGTGACCATCGAACTTAGCATGCATCAAACGGGTTTTAAAAACACTGTGCAATACCTTAGCACCCACCAAGAAAAACAAAATGAACAAAACTATGGCAAACAACAAAGACACCATATTCACCTGTTCAAAAGTCAAATCCAAATCTGCAAACATATAATGAATTGTTTTTTGAACCAGTCGATGGATAAAATTAGGATTGTCTGATGTCATTTTTTCTTTGCCATATTTTTTGAGCCGACGCTTTTAAACAGATAACTGATGATTGGGATCAATCCCAAAAAATTGAAATGCAGGTGCAATGACAAATTGCTGATTGACTTCGCCGTGGTAAATAATACTTTGGTTGGGACCTAATTCTAATTTTTTTGCAGGTTCAGAGGCAGAAAAATCAATTTTTTTCAAGTTAACCCAAAACACATTGGGTGTTAATGCCGATTCAAAAAAATACAATTCTCGTGCATGATCCGCCACTACTCTCCAACGGGTAGAAGAGATATTCGGTTCATTTTCTGTGCTTAAACCAAATGGTACTGAAACATTTCGAATCACACTCAGTGCACTTGCCAAAGCTTCATTGGGATCATCGTGTTTTTGCACTGCATTGATATAAAAAGAAGCGCGTGCAAAGCGATCGGCCGCACGATTGGTTCCTGGCAACATGGTCGTTCCACCAATTTGTTCCCAATAGGTATTCAATGCCAATTGCTGGTTGTATGTTGGCGAATTGGTCATCACTTGGTATTTTCTATCGTGATGAATAATCGGTTTGCCATCAATATACTCAATAATCGCACTGTCTCCTGAAGCATCTGACAAAGACATGTGCAATGTTGCCAATCTCGCTTCTCCAGGCACATCATCGGTCACCAAGAAAAATGGGTCTTCTGACAATTGTGCAACGGCTTGCTCTACAGTCGCATACTGATCCAATACATATTGTGCCCACAAAGCAATGCTTAAAAGCGGCTTGGTATTGGTTTTTGTGTATTGTGGGTATTCCGATTCAACCAGCCACAATAAATTCGCAGCCAGCCCTTTTTCATTCAAACCATCGGTACTGCAAACATCAAAACCTGTCGCCACGACACTACCGTATTTGGATGTCCACTCTAGGCTATTGGCGCCACATTCACCAGTTCGCTTTGTGCCTCGCGGCAAAATCCACAAATTGGTTCCGACATCGGTCTTCCAATCCATTGATCTAACTGTAATAACCTGCTGATTTTTCCCATGGTATACAGCTCTTGTGCACATATCTCACCTTTATATCTCATCACAACAATACACTTTAAAAACATGCCCTACAAAAAGCACCATGGTTATGGTCTTTTTGTAGGGGAATATGATGTTTATTTTTGAACATCTGCAGATGTTGCGCTGGCTTGTTTCCAAGATGCTTTTTTGCATTTTTGAATCAAGAAAGCCAAACCACAGAATACCACAAAACCACCAGCAACCAGGCCAATATACAAACTAGGATTTCCGATGGGTAAGTTATTTGGCGGTACAAAAGACACGACAAAAGCAAAGCCAACCGCCAACAAACCGATACCAGCAATCAAAATCATGCCAACATTACCACCTGGAACTTTATAAGCGCGTGGTAAATCTGGCTGCGTATAACGAAGCTTAATACCTGTCGCATACATCAACATGTACATCACCAAATATAAGGTAATGGTCATTGCAGAAAGCATAAAGAAAGCAACACTAACGTCGTCCATAATAAAATACAGACCAGCCAGAATTGTAACAATAATGCCTTGTACCAATAAAATATTCACTTGAACGCCATTTTTATTGGTCTTAGCCAAGAAGGGCGGAATTTCACCTTGCTGTGCTGTAAGTAACAAACCACGGCTCGGTCCTGTCATCCACGACAAAACACCGGCAAAAGCACCAAATGCCACAAAAAACCCTAATGGCGCTAACATCCAGCTCAAATTAAAATGAGCCAATGAAATCGAATATGCTTGCATCACACCATCATTCAAATCAATCTTAGCGTTTGGAATCATCACAGCCAACGCCATTGAACCTGCAACCGACAGCAAAATGATCACAACCAAAGAAATGAAAATAACTTGTGGGAACTGTGTCTTTGGTTTTGGCAGCTCACTGGCATGTACTGCATGCACTTCAACACCGGCAAACATCAAGATAATGCCACCCAAAAATGCCAAGGCAGGCAAATCAGTTAAATTTGGCAACCAAGGCACATTCGGACCTGTTACATCCACACCTGGCGTTGTTGATGGAATCAACAAATAGTTAGCGTCACCAGAGCCAAAATACCAAGCAGCACCCAAGCCGATCATCAACAAGCCCGGAATAATCGTTCCTAAAATGGTACCCAAGGAAGTCACTTTACTGGCAAAATTAGAGCCTGAAAAAGTCACAATCATGGCAAGCCAATACGAAACAATAATCACCATGCCGGTATAACTACCGCTCATGGCCAAGTCAGGTTTATTAATTAAGTATGCCAAAGCAGCTGCCGCAAAAGACAATACAGATGGATACCAAACCACATTTTGCATCCACTGCAGCCAAATGGCTAAGAACCCCCACTTTGTACCAAATGCAGCAGAAACCCACGTGTAAACACCGCCCTCTTTATCACTAAAGGCACTTCCCAATTCTGCTGCAACCAAGGATGCTGGCAACAAGAAGACAAAAGAAGAAAAGCCAATAAAGAAAAACATTTGCATGCCTTCTTTTGCCATCATGGGCAAACCACGCAAACTGAACACTGCAGCGATGGTCATAATCGACAGTGCGGCGACCGTCATTTTTGATTTTGTTGCTGTAGCCATATCCAATACCCTTATGTCATCACAAAATCCAAATCAGTATTTGAATCTTGTAACTTTAAAAAAATGAGTTTATTGAAAAGCCCAGATGAATCATATTCACCCAGGCTTTTTAAATACCCTATGATTACTGAGGAGATTGACCTCGACCACTGTGGTCATGGCTATTGGCTTCTGCTGCTGTTTGTACCAC
>JASLBZ010000053.1 GCA_030146285.1 Neisseriaceae bacterium
ACAGCACATTTTTTTGCAAATTCAATGCAAGACACTGATGTGCTTCGTGCCCAGACTCCGCCTTATGTCCAATCATGTGTGCTTCAACACGTGGTTCAAGTAGTGGTTGTTTCTACTGTGGTTGTGAGCCCAGTTTAAAACCATTTCATTCATTTTTTCTCATGATTAATACTTGTCTTAGGCTTTTTAAAAAGCCCAAGAGGATACAATATGTCTATTCAAAAATTATTGCTTTCATCCAATACCGCCATTATTGCGTTATTTGTAACCTTATGGGGTAGCGCTGCTATTTTCTCGCGCTGGGGGCTGGATCACACTTCGGTGTTTGTCTTTTTAACCTTGCGCTACGCCATTGCCCTCATTGCTTTGAGTTTTTTGGCACTGAAAAGTAAAACCTGGTTGCCTGAGAAAGGCACACGTTTGTATGTGTTAATCACGGGTTCTTTACTGATTGGTGCTTACTCTATTTGTTATTTTCAAGCTTTGCGTTATGGCGTCACACCCGGTTTATTGGCAACCTTATTGGGAATTCAACCCATCTTAACTTTGCTGATTTCTGAGCGGCGTTTCACGGCAACCCGTGCTTGTGGCTTGTTGATTGCTTTTGCGGGTTTGATTTTGATTGTTTCCAAGAGCATGAGTATTCAAGGCTTAGAAATAATGGGCTTGGTATATGCTTTTGTATCGTTATTAGCCATCACCATTGGCACACTGATGCAAAAGAAAATTAACCAAGCACCGCACCAAATACTGCCTTTGCAATACAGCATTACCTTAATCATGTGTTTGGCGTTTTTACCTAGCGAAAGTCTAAAGTTATCATTGAACATCGATTCGTGGGTACCGATTATCTGGCTTGGCTTGGGTATTTCGGTCATTGCACAATTATTGCTCTACCGCTTAATTCGCACGGGTAATTTGGTTAACATCACCAGTTTGTTTTATTTAATTCCGGTGGTGACTGTTATTTTAGATTACCTCTTTTTGGGCAATACCATGTCACTTTTAAGCATTGCTGGCATGGCTGCGATTATTTTGGGCGTCATGTTGGTGTTTAAACAAAAAACTTAAGCTTCCCTGCCTGATAAGTAACATAGGAAAAACTGCTTATCAAGTGGCGCAAAGTACACAATATCGCCTTTACCGATACTGCATAGCGAATACCATGCGTGACATATAACAAAACAGCCCAGCCATCTATACTGGGCTGTTTTTCTTTTATGGGTGCCATGCTTTAATTGAGTACATAGTAAATTTGCCGTCCCCAGCCATAGAATCAGCTTACATAACCATTTAAATTCAAGCTCTTACTTTCCAACTCAAATCACACTGGCATTCAGAAAACAATGCATTACTGTCCTTTTATATTGAACATTTATCGCATTAATATTTTCATGAATATATTAATGTTAACGCCTTTGTAAACACCATGAAAGTCATCATTTTCCCTAATGTGTATTGCAGATGAATAATGATAAAAATTCACATAAAAACCATAGTTAGGTAAAAGTGAGTATGAATATGTTTCATGGTTTGTCAACGAATCAAAAATTCATTTATGATATTTAATCCATTGTTATTGAATGATTTTATTGAATTAATATGAATAATCTACTTGAAAAATTAATGTTTATGTCGCGCTGGTTGTTCGCGCCCGTCTACTTTGGTTTAGCGCTGGGTTTATTGGCATTTACCATTAAATTTTTCCAAACCATGTTGTATATTTTCACCCACCTTTCAAGCATGACTGAGCCCGATTTAATCTCGCAAATGCTTTCTTTAATCGGTATGGTATTGGTGGGCGGGCTATTGATTATGGTCATTTTTTCAGGCTATGAAAATTTTATTGCCAGCTCCAGTGTAGAAGGATGCAAAGAAAAACTAACGTGGTTACGCAAAATCAATGCTGAATCACTGAAAAACAAAGTCTCAACATCCATTGTGGTTATTTCAGCCATTCATTTATTAAGTATTTTTATTGATCTAGAAAATGTCCCCAATAACAAATTAATGTGGTACGTCATTATCCATTTTACTTTTGTTTTCTCCGCTTTGGTCATGGTTTATGTTTCTAAAATAGACCAAAAAAACAGCTGTTAATCACTGAGTCATACCCAAAAAGTGTGCTTTTAGAGCCGGGCTCATCATGCTTAGCGGCAATAAAAAGCACATAATATCTGTATTGTTTTTGCTAAAAAACACATTTTTAACATGCTTTTTTAGCTAAGAAATCCAACAAAAATTTCATAGCATCATTATTTTTTAATGGTGCTTTATTCGCTTATCAATGCCTGATTTAACTCAAAACAGTCCCCAATTGACAGGCAATACCTTTCATTACTTCCATTAAATTACTGTTAAAAAACTTTATTTATCCAATTTTTCAATAAAAACAAATGGATATAAGCCTTTGTTTTAATGCAGCATTAATTCTGCATATTTCCCAAACTGCCCCTTATTAATATTTATTGATAATAAACATCAACTTAAAACATTGACTAATCTTGAGCAATTTTATAAGGTAATACTGGCATTCAA
>JASLBZ010000078.1 GCA_030146285.1 Neisseriaceae bacterium
ATGACAGGCACAAAAAAAGAGGCTTTTAAAGCCTCTTTTTTATCGGGTAACACATTACAAAACTTCGTAACCCGCTTCTGTAATTGCACTCATGATGACATCAACAGCAACAACGGTTTCATCAAACTCAATTGTAGCAGATTTATTGGCCAAATCAACTTCAACGCCTGTAACACCTTGAACGCCACTGATGGCATTTTTAACACCGCGTACACAACCTTGGCAGGTCATGCCACCAATGCGAAGTTCTACTGTTTGCATAATATACTCCTTGCTTAATGAATTGACTTTATCATAAGATAAAGCTTAACCCTATGTGAATGTCAACCACTTATTGAGAATAAAATGTCCAAAACCCATGTCAACATCAGCGAAGCGGCAAAACTAACTGCTTTGTCTAGCAAAACCATTCGTGATTATGAAGAAAAAGGTTTAATTTCTGCTCCAAAACGCTTGGAAAATGGCTATCGGATTTATTCAGAAAAAAACTTATCAGAACTTCAATTCATACAACAAGCCCGACAAGTGGGGTTTTCTTTAAAAGAAATCCACGCCCTATTGCAATTATGGCGTCAACCCAATCGAAAAAGCAGTGTGGTTAAGAACATGGTTTTGGTTCACATTGAGCGCTTGGACCAACAAATCAAAGACTTAAAGAACATGCGAAATACTTTAGCCGATTGGGCACAATTATGCCAAGGCAATGATGGTTCAGAATGTGCCATCTTAGACAGCTTAACCAATACCTGTAAGACACATACCAAAACAAGTTAAGCGATGTTGATGGCGATTAAATACAAAAAATCCACCTTAGAGTGAACGGTAAGGTGGATGATGACTCATTTGTTACTTTTGTTACTTGGCTTCAGCTTCAGCTTTTTTCAACAACTCAAACAATTGGTCTTTGATGGCCAATTTTTCACGCTTAAGAACTTCAATTTCGTCCAAACCACTGGTCACAATGTTTTTACTCAAACGATTAATTTTGTGATCTAACTCATTGTGTTCGTTAAACAAACGGTTAAAATGCGTATCTTCTTGGCGTAAACGACTAATCAAATCACGGTGCTCAGGAAACATAAAAACCCTTTCAGAATAAGATTTTTTGTGTTGAAAGTATGAAACATGACTGAATACCTTTTGATTATAGGCAGCCTTACTGAAAACGAAAAGTGTTTTTTACAACTTATTACAATAAAGTGGATATCCTGAATAAATATGCTTTTTGTTGTAAGATAAAGACACTAGCATAGGTACCTAAGGACATTAAAAGAATGAATTCAACCATTGAACTGTTATTACAACACCGCTCCTATCGACATTTCGATTCTGACTATGTTATTCCTGCTTCTGAGGTGAATTTAATCCTTCAAGCAGCCAAGCAAGCCCCTTCTTGGATGAATGGGCAGCATTACAGCATTATCCGAATAACTGACCCAGCATTGCGTGAAAAAATTGGCAGCCTTTCTCCTCGCAATCCACATATTTTGAGTGCATCTGAGTTTTGGATTATCCTCATGGATGAATATCGCAGTCACCTTTGCAGCGATGCTTACGATGGAACATTCAGCGCTATGGGGATGGAAGATACTCTTTTAACGGCCACAGCTGATGCTGCTTTTGCCGCACAAAATGCACTCATTGCTGCCGAAAGCTTGGGTTATGGTACGTGTTATATTGGTGGTATGCGTTTGATTGCAGAAGAACTGATCGCTTTATTGAACTTACCCAAGTACGTGTTTCCATTGTATGGTCTTTGTATTGGCAAAGCTGCGATTGATATGGCAGTGAAACCCCGCTTACCCATGGATGCTACTGTTTTTGAAAACCAATACCAAACCGATAAGCAACCTGAAATCATGGCCCATTATGAGCAAGTAATGTTGGACTTTGCCGAAGCCAGAGAAACTTTGCCTTGGCGCGAAAAACTGGCACGTTATTACAGTTTGCCATACGGTGAAAAAACTCCCAAGCTATTACGAGAACAAGGGTTTTTAACTGCAGAAAATCACGATAAATAATCGCTTTAAATGTATGTTAAAATACACTCAACTGTTTGTAACAATACTATTACGAGGTTTTTATGGCTGGTCACAGTAAGTGGGCAAATATTCGCCACAAAAAAGAACGCCAAGATGCGAAACGCGGCAAAATTTTCACCCGCGTGATTAAAGAAATTACCGTTGCTGCCCGCATGGGCGGTGGCGACCCTGGTTCTAACCCTCGCTTGCGTTTGGCGATGGACAAAGCCGTTGATGCCAATATGCCCAAGGACAATATCCAACGCGCAATTGACAAAGGCACAGGCAATTTAGAAGGTGTTGAATACATCGAATTGCGCTATGAAGGCTATGGTATTGGTGGTGCTGCTGTTATGGTGGATTGCTTAACCGATAACAAAGTCCGTACCGTTGCTGATGTACGCCATGCTTTTAGCAAAAATGGTGGCAACTTAGGTACCGATGGTTGCGTGGCATTTAACTTCGTTCACCAAGGCTATTTGTTGTTTGCACCTGGTGTTGATGAAGACATGCTAATGGAAGCTGCTTTAGAAGCTGGGGCTGAAGATGTCATCGTTCATGACGATGAATCTATTGAAGTCATTACCCCTCCGACTCAATACAGTGACATTAAGGCAGCTTTAGAAGCCGCTGGCTTCACAAGCGTTGATTCTGATGTAACCATGCGCGCACAAAATGAAGCAGTCTTATCAGGCGATGAAGCGATTAAAATGCAAAAATTATTGGATGCACTAGAAGATTTGGATGACGTCCAAGACGTATACACTTCTGCTGTCATGGCATTTGAAGATTAAAATGCATTGAGTATTCAATTAAACCAAACCAAAACAATGCTGTTTTGGTTTGGTATCTAAGCCTCGCATTGCTCATAGCCAAGCGACCAAAATTCACTTAATCCATCTTGAATGCCATAACCCCTCTGCTTATCTTGTCTGCCTTGATTTTGTGCGCTTTCATTTCTCTTATTGATGCATTTTATTAATATATTGGCCTATTGGTTTTCTCTCGCCCGATTTTCATTGTCAGCCACCACAAAATAAAAACAGGTTTCTCACTACAATCGCCATCAAATTTAAACATTGTTTTACTTAAAATAACCATGTATTTCAAGGCTGCGACATCATGTCGCATTGAGAGAACGTTTCATCCCGTGAACAATGACTTGTTATTGATTTACATCAAAAACTAAAAACAACAACTTTATGCAGTTTCATCACACCATAGGAGTTTTTATGTTTGCATTGGATGCTACGGTATTGGCGAGAATCCAATTCGCTTTTACCATTTCCTTTCACATTGTTTTCCCTGCCATTACCATTGGTTTGGCAAGCTATCTGGCTGTTTTAGAAGGCTTGCATCTGAAAACCAAAAATCCAGTTTACAAATCTCTATACCTATTTTGGTCAAAAATATTTGCCGTAAACTTTGGCATGGGCGTGGTTTCTGGTTTGGTCATGGCCTATCAATTTGGTACTAACTGGAGTGGTTTTTCTGAATTTGCAGGCAGCGTAACAGGCCCTTTATTAACTTATGAAGTATTAACCGCCTTTTTCTTAGAAGCCGGCTTTTTGGGTGTGATGTTATTTGGCTGGAATAAAGTCGGCCCTCGTTTGCACTTTTTTGCCACGTGTATGGTCGCATTGGGCACGTTGATGTCTACCTTCTGGATTCTCTCTTCTAACAGCTGGATGCAAACCCCGCAAGGCTTTGTGATTGAAAATGGCATTGTGATTCCGACCAATTGGTTTGAAATTATTTTCAATCCTTCATTCCCTTACCGCTTATTGCACATGAGTATTGCTGCATTCTTATCCAGCGCCTTATTTGTCATGGCTTCTGCTGCATTTCATTTGCTCAAAGGCAACAGCTCGAAAACCATTAAAAAGATGTTGGTTATGGGCTTGTATATGCTGTTAATCATGGCACCTTTACAAATGTTGGTGGGTGACATGCATGGCTTGAATACCTTGCAATACCAACCTGCCAAGATTGCCGCCATTGAAGGTCACTGGGACAATAGCGATGGTGAGCCAACCTCATTGATTTTGTTTGGTATTCCCGACATGGAAAATGAAACCACCAAATACAAATTAGAGATTCCGGTATTAGGTAGCCTCATTCTCACCCATACATTGGATCAACAAGTACCTGCTTTAAACGAATTTCCCAAAGAAGATCGACCCAACTCCACCATTGTATTTTGGTCTTTTCGCATCATGGTTGGCTTAGGCATGCTCATGATTTTATTGGCTGTTCTGGGAACCTTTTTACATAAAAGAGGCAGCCTGTACAGCAACCGTTTTTTCTTAAAATTCGCTTTATTCATGGGACCATCAGGTTTAATTGCTGTATTAGCAGGTTGGTTCACAACCGAAGTCGGTCGCCAACCTTGGACAGTATATGGCTTACAACGCACCAGTGAAGCTGTGTCATCTCACTCTGTTTTGTTCATGAGCATCAGCTTGGCTGCATTTTTTATTGTGTACTCAGCAGTATTTGGCTTTGGTATGTATTACCTTATGCTGTTAATCAAAAAAGGGCCTGATGATGAACATCTGGCTTCAGAACAAAGCGATGCCAGCGCACGAGCTGCCAGACCCCTATCTGCCGTGACGCACGACACCACTTCAAATCAAAAGGGAGAATAAAATGGGAATTGACATTACATTACTCTGGTTTGCCATCATTGTTTTCGCTACCTTGATGTATGTGGTGATGGATGGTTTTGATTTGGGCATTGGCATTATCATGCCACTGACCAAGAATAAAAAAGAACGCGATATTATGGTCAATACCGTAGCACCGGTTTGGGATGGCAATGAGACCTGGCTGGTTTTGGGTGGTGCTGCTTTATTTGGTGCCTTCCCAATGGCCTACGCCATCGTTTTAGAGGCCTTGTCTATCCCATTGATCATGATGCTAATGGCACTGATTTTCCGAGGTGTTGCCTTTGAGTTTCGCTTCAAAGCCACCCCCAATCATCGTGGGTTCTGGGACAAATCGTTTATTATTAGCTCTATTGTCGCCACATTTTGCCAAGGCATCAGTGTGGGCGCTTTAATCCAAGGTATTGATGTGACAGGTCGTCACTTTACCGGCTCAAGCTTAGATTGGTTAAGCCCTTTTAGCCTATTCTGTGGCCTAGGATTACTAGCCGCTTATGCGCTCTTGGGCTGCACTTGGCTAATCATGAAAACAGAGCACGAGTTACAAACTTTGCTGCACCGCGTGACCAAACCGATTTTAATGTTGTTATTGGCCATCTTGATAATCCTGAGCATTTGGACACCCATTTTAAGTCATGATATTGCCACACGCTGGTTTAGCCTACCAAATTTGTACTTTTTCTTGCCTGTGCCCATTTTGGTTGCCCTCTTTAGCATCCTGATGTTTCGTGCCATTAAACAAGAAGCCCATTACTCGCCTTTCTTATTGGCATTGGGTTTAATCTTCTTGGGTTATACCGGTTTGGGCATTAGCATTTGGCCCAATATCATTCCGCCAAACATTAGCATGTGGCAAGCGGCTGCACCGATTCAATCGCAAATCTTCATGCTCATTGGTACGCTGGCAATTATTCCGATTATTTTAATGTATACCGCATGGAGCTATTTCGTGTTTCGCGGCAAAGTATCAGAACATGAAAATTATCACTAAAAGGAAAACACCATGGTCATTCAAAAGGTAAAGCCTCTTCTTTGGATGTTGCTGATTTACAGTCTGAGCATTTTGGCTTTGACTGCGGTGTCTTATGGTTTTAAATGGCTAATGTCTATGGCAGGTTTACACACCTAAAACACCATCAGCAACCTACAATACAAAAAAGCCCCAATATGGGGCTTTTTATTTAAGGCCACACTCGATAACTCATATTTTCAAGTGATCATCACCTACTTGGAATAACGAGCCTCAATCTGCTTTAGCATGAATAATGTGATGGTACCGGTAACAAAATGAGAACTAAATACAATGACAAAAATACATTTAATCAGTAATGAAAAATGGTCATGGCTAAAGTAGGTAAAGTTGACTCTTCTGAGAACACATATCAAAACGGCAAAATTACCCTTGCATTTTAGAAAAATCATAATGGATAATGACCTTACAGACAAGAAACATAAGCAAATGATTTATTTTAATATTTAAATTTTAAATATTTTATTTTCATTTTGCATGATCTAAAGACTATGCACAAACTTCCATATGATGTAGCATTAATTGCATCGTCACCTAAGGTGGTATTCATGATTATTCCCCAATACCACGCGATGCCCGAAACAAATGTTTAAAAAATTTTCATCCATTTAGAGCTTTTGTACTATCCACAAACTGAAATCAGTTTCCATCCGATTCCCTGTTCGCATACGTAGAGAGTGTTTATGACTATTCATACCAGATACGATGTTTACGCATCAGAGCCAGCAACCAAAGATTTACCACGTTTTGTTTTCCCTGAGGCCGGCATCCAAGCCGATGTTGCCTACAATTTGATTGAAGACCACTTGTTATTGGATGGCATTGCCCGTCAAA
>JASLBZ010000087.1 GCA_030146285.1 Neisseriaceae bacterium
AGTCGGTAGAGCAACGGATTGAAAATCCGTGTGTCGGCGGTTCGATCCCGCCTCTGGCCACCATTTAAAATAAACCGCATTGGCGGTTATTTTTTTGTCTAAAAATAATCAATTGACGCTGTTGTGATCTTAATACATGTGATTTAAAGGTATTTTTGTTCTTCGCTGCTTTTGTGCGGCTTGAATTGAAAAAAGAAGCTTGTAAAGCTTCTTTTTTGGTTTACGGTCATTTTATTTTGAAGCAAGCTTCATTAAGACCAGGCCAGAGACGATTAAGATTGCAGCCATGATGCGCATGATGCTCACGCTTTCATTGAGTACCACAATACCAACAATAAACGCGCCAATCGCACCAATGCCCGTCCAGACCGTATAAGCCGTGCCAAGCGGTAAGGATTTCATGGAGACTGCCAATAAAGCAAAGCTAAGCAACATAAATACGATGGTAATGCTGCTTGGAATCAGCTTGCTAAAGCCATCTGACATTTTCATTGAGTACGCCCAAACCACTTCAAATAAGCCGGCCAAAATTAATAAAATCCAAGCCATAATGCTTTTTTCCTTGTATAAATAAGTGTGGGTCGTCCCTGAAAATGCCCAAAACGGGAGAAGGTCGTCCTTCTGGTGAGAATGGCATTGCAATACAATAGCCAAATAAAGAGCCTGATTGCAGGCAAACAATACAATCTAGGTTAAATCCAATACAGCCAATCATTCATGGCTGCATCAATCCATCTTAGTCAAACAAACTAATGGCACGTTTGGCAATCATGTCCAAAATCGGCTTAACCATGCCTTCTTTATTGGTCCAAACTTTGGGGTTTAATTGGCCCATCAAAGACACGCTATCACCTTCCATTAGCAATAACAAAGCAGCTTTAACGTTATCATCAAATGCAATCACATTCACAGGAATCACATCGCCATTTTGGCTAACGGCATTCAAACGCATGGTCACAAAAGAATGATTATTTTGCCCCAAACGCTTGGTCGGTGCTGTGGTAATTTTACCGGAGATTAAAGCATCAATCATAATATGACCTTTTGTCAAAAACTGTATTATGCCAGTTTCAGGCTGCCACGGTAATAGGCAGCCTGCTGTGTTTTTACAATTTGTCTTTTAATTGGCTTTTCGCATGTGCAAACCATTCATTTTGTAAAATACTTAAAACCATGGTGTCACGCATGCGTCCGCTTGGCATCAATGTGTTTTGGCGCAAAATACCTTCTTCAATCGCGCCAACACTTTTCATGGCTGCAACGCTTAAGGCATTGGTGGCATCGGCTTTGAAACCCACACGCAGCATGTCCATTTTTTCAAAGGCATGCTCAAGCATCAAGTATTTGCAATGTTTATTCAGACCCGTGCCGCGGTAAGCTTTGCCATACCAAGTAAAACCGATTTCTAAGTTGCGATTGGTTTGGCTGATGTTGTAATACCGGCTTGAGCCTGCATAACTTTGACTGTCTTTATCAAAAACAATAAAAGGGTAGGCAAGGCCATTTTTTAGCTCTGTTAAGGCTGTGTGAATGTATTTTTCCAAAGCGGGCGCGCCTGCAGCACCCGATGGTGAAAAATTCCATGTGTCGGCTTCGTGCAATGAATAAGGCAAAAGGTATGGATAATCTTCAGCACACAGGGTGCGTAAAATAACTTTTTCATCTTCTAAATAAATTTCAGACATGGTGTGTGCTTTATCGGGATTCGCAATTTTTTGATTATAAGCACAATGGCGTTACCGTGAAATGGTTTCTCATGTTTTTTGAGATAAAAAATACCCACAAAGAAATCAAATCAATGTGGGCATCTTCAAAAAACGCACTGCTATTTTGGCTTAAATCTTGGGTTTTGGGTATTGCTGCCAAGTTGTTGGTTCAATAAAGCCATCGTAAATGGGTTGTGAACGGATGTAATCGGCGTACTCTTTAGACTCAAATGCTGCTTTTAAGTCTTGTGCCCATTGGCTGTTTTTGTCTTGGTCTAAAACAGACACCACCACACGGTGATTCATGGGTGTGTCTTCGACCACCAAGCCATCAGCAATACGCTGATTGGCACTGGCAACGTAATTGCCATTGACCACCACAAAATCAACATCATCCAATAGACGCAAGCCTTGTGCCGCATCGGTTTCACGGATGTCTAGCTTGTATTGGCCAGGTTCAATGTCATTCACATTGAATGTCAATGTCTTGGCCGTTGGTTTGATTTTAACCCAGCCTAAGTTTTCTAAAATGCGTGCGCCACGTTCGGCATTCACCGGATCGTTAGACAACGCAACAATCATGCCATCTTTAACGGCATCTGTGGATTTGTGTTTGTTGGAGCGCAAGCTTTGTGGAGCACTTGGTGATTCGGTTAGTGCAATCATTTTGATGTTGTTTTTGTCATTGTAAGCTTGCATATAGGCTGTGCTTTGGTTCACAGAAGCATCAATTGAACCTTCTTCGAAAGAAGGATTCACTTGGCGATTTTGTGAAAACTGGCGCAAATTCACTTTGTAACCTTGCTTTTCCAAAATAGGCACAATGCCTTTTTCTACTTGGTCAATATAGTTGCCCACACCAAAACCAATGGTGATTTCTTTTTTATCGGGGTTGTTTTTGTCTTCATCTGCACCACAAGCGCTTAAAGCCAAAACGGTGGTAGCAATGGCAGCAATGAATTTTAATCTTTGTTTTAACATCGGGTGTGTTCCTGAATCGAGGTGTGTTCTTGCCAGTATAGCGGAGGCGGTATGGGGTATTTAGACTGTATCTTTATATCTAAAGAATAATTTGTTCTAACTAATAAATAGTTTAAATCCAAAAAACACACAGATAAATACCGTTAAGTTGGTGATTTGTTGGTTGTTTAATTAAATGATTAATGAATATTATGTTCGGTTATATCAATATAACCAATGGTTCGTTTGCTTTGGTAAAGATTTATTATGTAATGGAATCAATAAAATGATTGCGTAGAAGACAGGCTGGAAAATGAACAAAAATGCACCCGATTTAATCCACAATTTATTGGCTATTTCTGCCGATTCTG
>JASLBZ010000090.1 GCA_030146285.1 Neisseriaceae bacterium
CCATTTGATGGTGTGGTGAACATTCCCGTTTATGTGATGTGGCATCAGGCTAGGGCTTTGAGTGCTGCTGAGCAGTGTTTTTTGCAAGAGATTCAGGAAGCCAAAGTACATGAACAACCTGATATGTTAATGATGTAGCCTAAGTCAGATTGTTGATTTTATCTTTAATATTGAAAAGAGAGCCCCAAAATGGATACTGTTTTATTTTCGCCTTTGTTGCGTGCCCATGAGCTTCTTCAGCATTTGACTGAGTATGTGATTATTGATGCCAGTAGCAGTGCGACAGCGAAGCAAGATTATGATGCAGAGCACATTCAGGGTGCTTTATTTGTGGACATGAATACTGATTTGGCAACGATAGGCACACATGCCATGCAAGGCGGTCGTCATCCTTTGCCCAGCCTTGAGAAATTTGCAAAAACAGTATCTAAATTGGGAATTCAACCCCAAAGCCAAGTATTGATTTATGATCGCCAAAATGGCGCAAATGCCGCGGCACGGTTGTGGTGGATGTTAAAAGCCATTGGACATCAACGTGTTCAGGTTTTGGATGGTGGACTTGAAGCAGCCAAAGCGGCAGGTATTGCCATTGACAATCAAGCCGTAGAGGTGAAAGCAGTGAGCAGTTATCCTGTACCTGATTTTTGGACATTACCATTGGCGACTTTACAAGACGTGCAAACCGCGAGCCAAACTGGTGAAGAAATCATTGTCGATGTGAGAAGCAGCAGCCGTTACCAAGGTTTGGTTGAGCCCATTGACCAGATTGCCGGACATATTCCGATGGCAGTGAATATTCCATTTGCAGATCATTTGGATGGCAATGGTTATTTTTTAAGTGTGCCATTGTTAAAAAACAAATATGGTAGCTTGCCATTGGATAAAACCATTATTCATTGTGGCTCTGGTGTCACTGCTTGCCATACTATTTTGGCCATTGCTGCGGCAGGCTTGCCTTTGCCTAAACTGTATGTGGGCTCTTGGAGTGAATGGTCGAACAATGCATTGCCGATGGTGATGGCAAAATAAGCATACAAGAATCAAAAAGCAGATGCCGTGGCATCTGCTTTTTTTATGGGTTCATCTTCATAGGAAGGTATATATAAGGGTTAAGATCACAACATACAAAGCCATTAAAATAGCAATAAAAAGAAGATAAGCTTTAAAAAAATTGGCTTTACTTGGGCTGGTATTCGAACCAAATGCCCAAACAAATACCATCACGAGATTCAGAAAAGGAATCGAGAGAATTAAAAAAGTCATCAGCCATTCTTTGATGCTGACCACGTCACCATCATAAGATATGTGAAGTTGGCTTTGGGGCGATTGGTAATGTTGGTTCATGACTGTCCTTGTATTGGCAAGATGAATAAAAAACCAATTAATGCATGGTTGGCTTTAAGTTTAACTTAGCAATCACAATAATGACAATGGCAACAATGGGAATGCTAATGATATTGACAAATTGCCAACCCAAAACAGTCACGGTTTGCCCTGCGAATAAGCTGGCAATAGCTGCGGCAGTAAAAACCAGAAACTCATTAATGCCTTGTACTTTGCCTTTTTCATGATCTTGATAAGTGAAAATCAATAAGTTGGTTGCACCAATAAAAGTGAAGTTCCAGCCAATTCCCAAAACAACCAATGCACTTAAATAGTGCATAAAACTTTGACCTGTCAGGTTAATCAATGCTGAACTGATGAGTAACAAGCAGCCAGACAAAATGATGTTTTTGACACCAAAACGTTTAATAAGATGCCCTGTGAAAAATGAAGGCACAAACATGCCCAACACATGCCATTGAATGACAATAGCAATGTCATCAAAAGCAAAATCATGGTTGTGCATCGCAAGCGGTGTTGCGGTCATGAGAAAAACCATAATTGCATAGCCAATCACACCTGACGCAATGGCTGCCACCAGTACAGGCTGCCTAAACAGTTCAGAGTAAGATCGGCTAGGCTTTTGCTGGTGTTTCTTTGGTAATGGTCGTGTTTGCAATGGCAGGAATACAATCAAGAGTAAGGCCACAATATACAAACCCGCCAAACCAAAAAAAGCCCCGACAAAAGGATTACCGTCATACCATTTTTGAGACCAGATAGCCATGTTGGGTCCTAAAATGGCAGCCAAAATACCCCCACTCATGACCAAGCCAATGGCACGAGAATGTTGTTCAGTAGCACATTCTTCTAGGGCGGCGAAGCGGTATTGTTGTGAGGTACCAATGGCAAGGCCCGTCAGGAATGTGCCGGCAGAAAACAACCAAATGCTGCTGGCAAATAAGCCTTGCATGGCAACCAAAGCACCGATAATGCCCAAGATGTTACCCATCACAAAGCCTTTTTTGCGCCCAAATTTTTGCATAAAATGTGCAGCAGGTAAGGTAGCAAAAATTAAACCCAGAAATTGGGCTGCAATTGGAGCGGTTACCAATGTAGGGCTGGTCGCCAGTTGTTGTCCAATTAGAGCGGATACAGCAACCAACAAAGTGTTTCCAGTGACCAGCAATGCTTGCGCCAATGCAAGTCCCCAAACGGTGAATGGCATAGAGTTTCCCTTAATGTGATTGAATAGGCTGTGCTGTTTTATTGAGCAGCTTGTTGTTGTTGGATTAAATCTTGGGCAGCACAAACGGCAGACGACCAAGCCCATTGGAAATTGTAACCACCGAGCCAGCCTGTAATGTCCATCACTTCACCAATAAAATAAAGACGGTTATGTAATTTGCTTTGCATGGTCTTAGCATCAATCTCTTTGACATTCACACCACCACGGGTGACTTCTGCTTTTTTATGGCCATCACTACCACAAGGCAATACTTGCCATTGGTTGAGACTGTTACCCAGCTGATTGAGGGTGTGATCGGCAATATCGGCCCAACGTTCGCTGGCGATGGCTTGGTATTCAGGCAGGTTTAACCAAGTTTCTACAAGTCGTTTAGGTAAATTGGGTGCGATTTGGTGTAAAGCAGTGCTAAGTTGAATTTTTTGTCCTAATTTGCCTTGGCACAAGGCTTGGCTGACGTTGGTATCAGGACAAAGATCAATCACAAGGTGTTGGCCTTTTTGCCAATAGCTGGAAATTTGTAAGATGGCAGGACCGCTTAAGCCTTTGTGGCGAAACAGCAAATCCTCATCGAATGACATGTTTTTTTTGCCAACAGAGGTGCTAATGCGCACAGGCAAAGACAAACCAGACAAATCAGCAAAACCCAATTGTGCCCAATTTTCAAATTGTAGGGGTACCAAAGCCGCCTCAGGAGTCACAATACTGTGTCCAAACTGTTTGGCAACTTCATAGCCAAAAGCAGTAGCACCTATGGCAGGTGCAGCCAAGCCGCCGGTGGCAATCACCAATGCAGTACTAGAAGCCATGCCTTGGGATGTTTGTACATGGTAATGTGGGTCTTGGAATTGAATGCTGTCTACATTGCAAGCGGTTTGCAAGGTAACTTTGCCGATATCACATTCACTTTGTAACATGTGAATAATATCTTTGGCAGAGTCATCACAAAACAATTGCCCTTGGTGTTTTTCATGGTAGGGGATTTGGTATTTTGTGATGAGCTGAATAAAATCTTGAGCATGAAAGCGCGATAAAGCATGGCGCACAAAGCGAGGAGATTGGGATATGAAATATTGGCTGCCATCAAAGCCATCTAGATTGACGTTGGTAAAATTACAGCGACCACCGCCAGAAATCCGAATTTTCTCACCAATTTTTTTTGCGTGGTCAATCAACAAAACGGATAGCCCGCCTTGACCTGCTTGGGCTGCACACATCATTCCTGCAGCACCAGAACCAATAATGATGACATCAAATTTTTTCATCCAACCACATCCAAAAAGCGCAAAAGAGGCTTATTGTAACGGATTTTGATGGGCCGTAGGTTTACTCGTTAAAGCGGTTAAATACCATTTGATCGCAGAAGCGTTGCCATTTAGGACTGTATTCTTGGTCGATCATGAGCATGGGACTGATCCTGGGAACGTATTGGCTTTTGATTTTTTTGATGATGTCCAAACCGGCAACAAAAGTACATTCATTTTTGAGCCAATATGCCCAAGGATGAATGTTGTCTGAAGTTAAAATATCATGAATATAAGCCAAATCAAAATCGATGGATTTCACAAATGTAAATTGATCCATCATGCTGTTTTTCATTTTGGTTAACGTGACAATTTCCATTTCATCAAATGGTTCTGTGGTGATGATGCTGATTTCCAAATCAACATAATCCAAATTATCCATGTCCACGCCGCGGTGTCCGCTGATGTAGATGCTGCACAGTTTTTGGGAGAAGTGTTGGTTTAACTCATTGACCAAATGTTCTACCAATGAGCGATCATGTATGGCTACCGCTTGAGGATTTTCGTATATCAGCATTTTGTATTTAACTTGTTCAAATAAATAAGGAGAATCGCAATTTGTAACCAATCATACTATTGAATCAGCATTTTGGTAACCGCTCATGGCAATATTCATGTCTTGACTTGGTACTTTTTGATGTATCTCAGGGTTCATCTTTACAAACCCGTGCAGAAGATTTGAATAACTTAATGAATGAACAGACGAAATACAGGCAGCCTGAAAAGCAAGAATATATTGGGTATTGAAATAAAAAAGAAAAATCACCTGATAAACAAAAAAGACCAGAGAGTTCTGGTCTTTTTAATTATTCCGTTATGTGTACATTGTCTTCTTGAGGCTCATTGCTCAGATCAATAATGTGTTCAATAGGCGCTTCTGGAGCTATTTGAGGCATCAATTTTAGGCGTGTGCTGAAGGTACTGCCAACACCAACGGTACTTTCAATAAATAATGTGGCATGGTGTTCTGCCAGAGCATGTTTGGTAATGGCAAGACCTAATCCGGTACCGCCATGATTGCGAGAACGGCCTGAGTCCACTCGGTAAAACCGTTCTGTTACGCGATCAATGTGCTCAGATGCAATACCAGGGCCGTTATCTGTCACGCTGAAAATGGCTTCATTGCTTTGTTCATCCCATTTTAAAGAAACGTCAATCACGCCATCAGCAAGGGTGTAGCGAATGGCATTAAAGAGTAAATTACTTAAAGCATTGTAAAGATCAAGTTGTATGCCTTCCATCCACAAATTGGCATCAATTTGCGTGCTAATGTGGTGTTTGCCTTTGGATAAAGCCATGCCTTCTTGGCTTAGCTGGGTGCAAAGTGCAGACAAATTAATGGGTTGCATTGCAGTTTGGTGGTCGTTTTCTAGCTTAGACAAGGTGAGTAAGTCATTCAGAAGGTTGAGCATGCGGTCACCTTCTTTTTGCATCAGGCCTAAAAACTGTAAACGCTTGTCCTCCGGAATGCTGGGGCTGTGGCTAAGCGTTTCTAAAAAACCATTGATCACCGTAAGAGGGGTGCGCAATTCGTGTGAAACGTTAGCAACAAAGTCAGAGCGAATGCGGTTGATTTTTTCCACATCAGTAATGTCTTGGCTGGTGAGCATCTGTAGCTTCCTGTCTACCTGAGTATGGGTAATGTGCAGCGTACGAATTTGACCATTGGCCATGGGCATTTTAATTTTGGTCGTGGGGTGCTCTTCAGCACTGGTTTTCATAAAGGCATGAAAATCAGGCATGCGCATTAAATTCACCAAAATGCTGCCAAAATCCAATTTTCTATTCAGATTAAAATGGTCAAGTGCAATGGGGTTAGCCCATTCGATTCGACCATTCTCATCTAAAATAATGACACCATTGGGCATGGCCTCAGCAGATTTGTAAAAGCGTTGTAAGGCACGAGACAATTGTTGTTTGCGTTTCTTACGGCTTTTGGCTTGGCTTAATAAAGTATTGAAGACATCTTGCCAGATACCCAAACCACGAGGGACTGTGGATAACTTTGGCATGCTTAACCAGCGGATGAGCATGCCAATTTGAATCAGATGACTTAATAACCATATGCTAAAACAGATGCCTACAAAGTACACACCAGTTTTCAAGTCAAAGCCCATCCACACAAAGCCGGCTAAGCCAATAATGAGGAGGAAAACTTTGATGGTGTGTAGCGCGAAACGATCATTCATTGTGTTGGTTAAACTTCTCTGTCTTAAGATTGGTGTGAAAAACGGTAACCCGCACCACGGATGGTGTGGATAAAATGATGAAAATTACTCGGTTCTAATGCTTTTCGCAAGCGGCGAATGTGCACATCGACCGTTCGTTCTTCCACAAAAACATGATCACCCCAAACCAAGTCCAATAATTGACGGCGACTGTAAATGCGCTCAGGATGGGTCATGAAAAAGTGCAATAGTTTGAATTCGGTTGGGCCAAAGTTGACCAATTGGCCATTGCCAGTCACGCGGCGCTCATTGGGGTCCAATATCAAACCATGAATATCAATGACTTCACTGGTTTTTTGAGGTGCACGACGACGAAGCAATGCATTAATGCGGGCAATCAATTCTCGAGGTGAAAATGGTTTGGTTAGGTAATCATCCGCACCAATGTTCAAACCTTGTTCTTTATCGATTTCATCGCTTCTGGCCGTTAACAGAATAATGGGCAAGTCTTTGGTGCGGTCATCTTGGCGCAAGGTTTTGGTGAACTGTACGCCAGATGTTCCAGGTAACATCCAGTCAAGCAAGACAACGTCTGGTAGCTCTTCATTAATGAGCGGTTTGGCAGCCTCTACACTACTTGCTGTTAAGACCTTAAAGCCAGCTTGCTCTAAATTAAAGGAGATTAAAGTTAAGATCGAATCTTCATCTTCAACCACCAAAACTGTTGCGTTTGCCATTTCTGTCCTCTGTAATTACGGTTTATGCATTAATACCCTCTAGCATAGAAGTTATATATGACTAGATTATGACAATAATATCAATAAGTGGAAAATATTGTCATATATTGTTTTTTTTGCGGTATGCATGGCGCAATGCTAAGTTATCTTTGTGGATAAGTTCTTTTTCTGACTCGTAACCTAATAGGGACTCAATTTGGTGCGAGGGTTGTCGCAATAATGTTTGAATTTCTTCATTGTCATAGTTGACCAAACCGCGACCGATTTCCTCACCTTGAGGAGTGCACACAGCCACCACGGCGCCACGGTTAAACTCACCTGAAACCGCAATACAGCCAATGGGCAATAGGCTGGAGTTTTTTTGCGATAAGGCAATAATGGCACCTTCATCGACAGTCAGAGAGCCTGACAGCTGTAAATGTCCCATTAACCAACGTTTTCGAGCACTCATCGGATCATCGCTAGGTGTTAAAAGTGTTCCTAAGGTTTCGCCATTGGCCAGACGAATCAACACATCTTTTTCACTGCCAGAGGCGATTAATGTGGCTGCACCACTTAATGCTGCTCGTTTGGCTGCTGTGACCTTGGTGTACATGCCACCTGTGCCTACGCTACTGCCTGCACCACCTGCCATGTTTTCAAGCTCAGGATGGCTAGCCGCAATTTCTGAAATCAACGTTGCATCAGCATGGTGACGTGGATCTTTGTTAAACAAACCTTGCTGATCCGTTAGAATAATCAAAGCATCAGCCTCAATCAAGTTGGCAACCAATGCGCCCAAAGTATCATTATCACCCAGTTTGATTTCACTGGTGGTAATGGTGTCATTTTCGTTGATAATCGGTACGATATTCAAGTCTAGCAAGGTTTTTAATGTGCTTTTGGCGTTGAGGTAACGCATGCGTGAACTTAAATCATCATGGGTTAGCAAAATTTGCGCAGTTTGAATATTGTATTGTTCAAATGCCTCTTCATAAGCTTGTGCTAAGCGCATTTGCCCAACAGCGGCAGCCGCTTGTAACTCATTTAAAGCCCGTGGGCGACTTTTCCAACCGAGACGCTTAACACCTTCAGCAATGGCGCCACTGGAGACCAAAATAACCCGTTTGCCCATTTGGTGTAAATAAGCAATCTGCTGTGCCCATCCGGCTAAGGCTGCTTGGTCAATACCACGACCTTCAGCGGTAACAAGGCTAGAGCCGACTTTAACAATAACGGTATGTGCATTTTGTATGCTGTGTTTGGTGGTTGCCATGGTGCTAATGGGTGCTTTCGAAAAAGAGGAACAAGTCAGATTCCTATCATAATGTGTGTTGCTGTAAAAGTCGATTATCAGCAAGCAAACAAAAAGCCCGCTGTTTGGGCGGGCTTTGCATGAGTATCAAGATTACTCTTTAGGTGCTGGCGCTTCGATTTGTTCTGCATAGCCACATTCTTTTTGTGGGCAGACTTTTTCAGTACCACGGCGCTTGGTGACCTTGATGGTTAAAAGTGGCCAAGCACATTGTGGGCAAGGCTCTTTAATCGGTGGATTCCAAACTGCATAATCACAATCGGGGTAGGTTTCGCAGCTGTAAAACAATTTACCAAAACGGCTTTTGCGTTCAATCAAATGTCCTTTACCACATTTTGGACAATCAATCTCAGTGTCTTTTGGTTTTTCTAATGGTTCAATGTGTTTGCATTTAGGGTAGTTTGAGCAGCCAATAAACTTACCAAAACGGCCACGTTTGTAAACCAATTCGCTGTCACATTTCGGGCACATACGGCCTTCAACAGTCGTCGGCTCTTCTGCGGCTTTGGCTGCTTCTTCTGCAGTTTCATTCACATTGCGAGTGTAGTCGCACTCAGGATAACCATGACAAGCAATAAAGCGACCACGACGACCAAATTTAATCATCAATTTGTGTTGCCCACATTTAGGACAATCCTCTTCCAAATCTTCACTGGTGATTTGTTCGCGAGGAATATCTTCTTTTTCCACAACTTGTTTGTGAAATGGCTTCCAGAATTGATTCATGACTGGAATCCACTTGCGTTTACCAGAAGCAATTTCGTCTAATTGGTTTTCTAGTTTGGCGGTAAAGTTGTAGTCAACATATTGATCAAAGTGTTCGGTTAGAAACTTATTCACAATCTCACCAGTGTCCGTTGGTAAGAAACGTTTTTGATCCACAGTCACATATTCACGGTCTTTTAGGGTGTGAATAATGCTCGCGTAAGTTGAAGGGCGACCAATACCATATTCTTCCAGCGTTTTTACCAATGAAGCTTCAGAAAAGCGTGGCGGCGGTTGGGTAAAATGCTGCTCGCCATATAGCTTATCCACAGGCAGCTTGTCGCCTTCTTTCATGACTGGCAATTTTTTGCTGTTTTCGTCAGCATCGTCATCGTCATCAACGTCTTCTTCATAGACGCTTAAGAAGCCTGCAAATGTTTGTACTTGTCCAGTCACACGGAAAATACCGTCGTTTAATTGCATGTCCACCGTGGTGGTATCAAATTTTGCTGGCGTCATTTGACTGGCAATACTGCGGCGCCAAATCATTTGGTATAGGCGAAATTGGTCACTGGTCAAAAATGGTTTGACAGCTTCTGGTGTGCGATAAACCGATGTTGGGCGAATCGCTTCATGAGCCTCTTGGGCATTTTTAGACTTGTTCTTAAATACATTGGGTTTGCTTGGCATGTAATCTGCACCAAGCTTGTTATCAATGTAGTGGCGCATCTCCGCGATGGCCTCTTCTGAAAGTGTCACTGAGTCAGTACGCATATAGGTAATTAAACCGATAGCACCTTCACCGACGTCAATACCTTCGTATAGTTGCTGTGCAGTACGCATGGTGCGATCTGTGGTCATGCCCAGTTTGCGCACGGCTTCTTGTTGCAATGTCGATGTGGTAAACGGTGCAGTAGGGTTACGGCTGCGTTTTTTCTTTTCAATTTTGGTGATGGTTGCTTCTGTATCGGTTAATTTTGCCAATACATCACTTTGACTTTGTTCGTTGGTCAATGTGAACTGCTCAAGCTTCGCGCCTTCGAAGTGCGTTAATTTGGCTGTGAATTTTGAGCGAGATTTGTGGCTGTCCAAATGGATTGACCAATATTCTTCTGCAGTAAAGGCTTTAATCTCATTTTCACGTTCACAAATCATGCGAAGAGCAGGACTTTGTACACGACCTGCTGATAAGCCTCGGCGGATTTTTTTCCACAAAAGTGGGGATAAGTTAAAACCAACCAAATAATCCAAGGCACGGCGTGCTTGTTGTGCGTCGACCAAATCCAATTCCAATTCACGTGGATTGGCAATGGCATCTAGTACCGCTTTTTTTGTCACTTCATGAAACACAACACGCGATGTTTTTAAATCTTTTAAACCGCGTTTTTTGTTGAGAATTTCTTTTAAGTGCCAAGAAATGGCTTCACCTTCTCTATCCGGGTCAGTTGCCAGATAAAGATTTTCGGCTTCGCGTGCCGCTGCGACAATTGCATCAACGTGTTTGCTGTTGCGGCTGACCAATTGGTATTTCATGGCAAAGTCGTTGTCTGGATCAACGGCGCCACTTTTGGGCACCAAATCACGGACGTGGCCATAGGAAGCCAGTACCTCGAAGTCACTGTCTAGGTATTTTTTTAAAGTTTTGGCCTTAGAAGGGGACTCAACAATTAGCAGGTTTTTTGCCATTTTATCTTGTTCGCTTGTGTTCTTATTTGTTTTGGTTAAAAGTAAGTCTGCTTTGAAACTTAATGCATTGTTGTTTGCCCGTGAATGGCAACCAGTAATTCGTCACCAATCAAAACAGGCAGTTCTGATTTTTGTATCCACAATACCACCAACGTTAATAACTTTGCATATTCCATGGTAATGTCTTCGCTTGGTAAATACATCAAAGCGTGAACAATCATTTCACGTTGTACAGGGTTGATGGCACTTTGTTTTTCTAGGAACATCATCAGATTCAAAATTTCGGAATCAATATTGTCCATTTCTTCATTGCTGTAAATTCGTGTGCTACTGCTTAGCAGTAAACGAAATGGATCACTTTCATTTGAATCAATTAAAGTATCCAAACACAATAAGGCACCATGGACATCCTCACCTTCAAAACCTGCTTCTGTTAGGAAGTCACCCAGATTTTCTCGTGGAGGACACGCATCGAAATCTTGGAAGTTTTCTATTAAATAGGCGATAACATCAAACATATATAAGGTCACTTTATGGTTTCGAGTTAATTATCAATTCATAGCCGCTGGAATTTACCACCAGCAAGCGCTACGATTTTTCCATCCAGTTCTAATTGCAGTAAATGGGTATATAAGATACCCATGTCTATATTAAGAATAGCTGATAGCTCATCAGGGTGGACGGGGTCAAAACCCATGGCACTGAGTGTGCTCAATTCTAACGCGCTCTGAGATTCTGGCACATTAGAAGCGTTTGTTATATTCATCATAGTCGTCATTGTATCGGACTGACAAGAAAGTCTTGTACTGGTAGTTACCTTGGTTGTCAAGTAAGGCAGCTCTTCAAAGATGTCGGAAACCGACTCCAATAACTTAGCACCTTGTTTAATTAGAAGATGGCAACCTTTGCTGTGAGGGTTGTGGATGGAGCCTGGCATGGCAAAAACCTCCTTGCCCATTTCATTGCTCAGGCGAGCAGTAATCAGACTGCCAGACTCAAGTGCCGCTTCAACGACAATCGTTGCCTGACTTAAGCTGGCAATAATGCGATTTCTTCTGGGAAAGTTGGCGGCATTAGGTGGTGTGTTTAAGTTAAATTCAGACAGCAATAAACCTTCTTGTGCAATCTGGTGTGCTAAGGATAAGTTACGGGCAGGGTAGACGCGGTCAATGCCAGTACCCAAAATGGCAATGGTTTTGTTTGCTCCCAAAAGCGCACCTTGATGTGCAGCGGTATCAATGCCATCGGCCAAACCAGAAACAATGGTGAAGCCTGTGTTACTAAGATGCTGCGCCCATTCATGGGCCGTTTTTTTTGCAGGTTCTGTGGCGTGACGAGAGCCCACAATTGCCATTGCAGGCTGCTTTAAAAGCAGAAGGTTACCACGAGCAAATAAAATAGGTGGTGGTGCTGGACTTTGCGCCAGCGAGAGCGGGTAACTGTCATCCAGTAAAGTCAATAAATGAGCATGGGAATTCGATGCTTGCCAATCTAAGGCAGCCTGAGCCAGGGCGTCACCACTGCGTTGGATAATGTTGTTAACTGTGGTCGTTTTTTTGATAAAGGTTTGAAGCTCAGAATGAGATGCTTGGAAAACATTCTCAGCTGCATGGAAGTGTTGTAATAATACCAAAAAAGATTTGGGCCCAACGCCGGGGGTCAAGGCAAGACTGAGATAGTTTTGCAAGGTGGTTGTCATCGGCTAGTCCTCACTTTTCCTTAGGTTACAGGATCAAAGAACATTGGGTATTAAAAACAAGAGCAGCTTAAGCTGCTCTTGTTTGGTTGTGATTACAAATGACTTGAGTCATAAGGATCAGTAGAGTTAAATTGATTGTACTTCCAGCCATGAGGTGTTTCTGGTGGTGAATTAGGTGAGTGTTTAGAGTCTTGCTTAAAGTCATCTAAATCAAGGCCTGGTTCACGTGCAGTGTCTCCAATATTGATATTGGTCACACTTTCCAAAATGATGGCATATGATAAGTTGCCATGACTGCGATAAACCATTGCCAAGCCCACTTCTTCTGCAGGAATGGACAGGTATTTCACCATCGGTGTGGAAATGGTCTTTCCATCTCGGGTTTTCTTCGCAGAAATGCCTGATTTGATTTGACGACTCTTTTTGTAAAGACTGACTACCGAGCCAACATCCAAACCATCGTCTAGGCCTTTGTTTAGGGTAATGCTTTGGAATGGGCCTGACTCCACAACGCCATCAACAATTGACACGACTTTGGCGTTAACAGGACGATCTGGCGCATGTGGCATAATCACCATGGCGTTGTTGTTGCCTTTTTCGATTGGCAATAAGAAGTCGCCTTGACTGATTTCAGAAACAGACTCTTCAACCACGATGGCTTGGGCTGATGAGGTTGGAACTTTTACCAATGGGTGCAATCTGGTGTAGTATTCGCCATTGGGCAATTCATTTGCGTCTTGTTTGGATTGGTTGTCTAGCGCATCACTGGTGGTTGCCAGAGTGGATACAATGCCACTGATAATCACTTCTCTACCCAATAATTTATTGGTATCTGGATCTAAAATGTCTTTGGTAAAGCGATAAGTATAATAGCGACCTGGTTTGGTTAAACCAGTGGTATACAAGCGATCCCCTCTATTATAAAGATAGCGATTTTCAGGACCTGCTAGAATTTTAGGTGCTTTTAGGGTTTCATTGATTGGCAGTATTTGTGGATAAGCCATAAACATTCGATAAAAATCGACATCAATTGTTTTAATGCCATAGCCAGAAGAAACATCACGAATTTGTGGTGTTAATTTAATTACTGGAATATTGCCAGATGTTTTTGCGACGCCTAGGCGTGGTTTACCATCAATATACGTTAAAATAAGAGTTTGACCTGGGTAAATCTTGTTGGGGTTTTTGATGCTTTGGTTGTTGTTCCAAAGTTCGGGCCACTGCCAAGGTTGATTAAGGTATTGTTTCGAGATGCTCCATAAGGTGTCACCAGATTGAACTGTGTAGCGCTCTGGCGCTCCGTTTTTTACTGAAACTTGGGCAAATACTGGCGCACTGATACTAAAGCTGAGTGCGCAAAGCAAAGATATAATATGCTTTTGCATCGACTTTCCCTTAATTATAATGATTTAGGATGATAAAATTTAATTGTTCTGTGGCTAATCATAGAGCATTTTTTGTATTTTGTGTATTTGAGATGGCAAAAGAATAATATTGTTGATAAAAAACAACTTATCTTTGCATTAAATGTTAATGTCTTAACAAAAAATGAGGACAAAAATGGCTATTTTAAATGTTTTGAAGTACCCGGATGAGCGTTTGCACACGATTGCGAAGCCGGTTGCCAATGTGGATGAGCGCATCCAAACTCTCATCAAAGACATGGCACAAACCATGTACCAAGCACCAGGAATTGGCTTGGCTGCAACGCAGGTTGATGTGCATGAGCGCGTGGTGGTGATTGATTTATCTGAAACACAAGATGATTTGTTGGTGTTGATTAATCCTGAGATTGTCAGTAAAGCAGGTGAGACAACGTATGAAGAAGGTTGTTTGTCTGTTCCTGGTGTTTATGACACCGTAACACGATCTGAAACGTTGACGGTTAAAGCCCTTGATGAAAATGGGCAAGAATTTACTCTGGACGCTGATGGCTTATTGGCCATTTGCATTCAGCATGAAATCGACCATCTTGATGGAAAAGTATTTGTGGAGTATTTGTCACAGCTTAAGCTCAATCGCATTAAAACCAAGTTGAAAAAACTGGTTAAGAAAAATCTGTAAGGAATCATTTTGAAAGTTATTTTTGCTGGAACACCTGATTTTGCTGCAGAGGCATTAAAAGCCATTGTTGCGGCTGGTTTTGATGTGCCTTTGGTTTTGACACAACCTGACCGCCCCAAAGGGCGTGGCATGAAGTTGCAGCCCAGTGCAGTGAAAGCAGCTGCTTTGGAATTAGGCCTGAGTGTGGAACAACCGGTTAGCTTGAAGGATGAAGATGTTCAGGTAATGCTAAAGTCATATCAGGCGGATATCATGGTCGTGGCTGCTTACGGTTTGATTTTGCCACAAGTTGTTTTGGACATTCCAAAGCTGGGTTGTTTGAATATCCATGCATCTTTATTGCCCCGTTGGCGTGGTGCTGCACCCATTCAACGTGCTATTGAGGCCGGTGACCAAGAAACAGGCATTTGCATTATGCAAATGGATGCAGGTTTGGATACTGGGGCTGTTTTGTTGCAAAAACGGTACGCCATAAAAAATACAGACACGGCAAATGAGGTCACTCAAGCACTTACAGAGTTGGGAGCTAAGTGCATTGTTGCGGTATTGCAACAGGTTAGTTGCTTAAAAGCAACACATCAGAGCGAAGACGGTGTAACCTATGCAGCGAAACTGAACAAAGCCGAGGCCCAGTTGAATTGGCAAGAAACAGCTCAAGTGCTTGAGCGCAAAGTTAGGGCATTTAATCCCGTCCCAACAACGTGGACTGTTTTTGAAGAGAAGCCACTTAAAGTATGGGCTGCACATGTTGTTGCCGGTGAGGGTGTTCCTGGTACCGTGTTAGCAGCCGATGACAATGGTCTGGTGATTGCCACTGCAAAAGAAGCTTTGTGTATTACAGAGTTACAAGCTTCGGGTTCTAAACGCATGACAGCTGCTGCTTTTTTGGCAGGTCGTGTGATAACAATTGGCGCTGTTTTGGCGTAAACATTCGTAATTAAAGGCTTAATGTGAGTTTAGCAAAAATACAAACCCTAGCTGCAAATACCTACCTTAAGGTTGCGGCAGGGCAAAATCTAAGTGATGTGATGGCGCATGCTTTGGCAGAGAATTCTGATGTTTCCGGCGGTGACCGTGGCATGTATCAGGATTTGTGTTTTGGTGTGCAGCGTTATCGCGGCACATTATTGGCATTGTTGGATATTTTAATTCCAAAAAAACTGACCAGCGAACGCGTAGAAGCCATTTTATTGGTTGCGATGTATCAAGTGCTTTATAGCCGAAATGCAAAGCATGCTGTGGTTAACGAAGCAGTAACGGCTGTTGATCATGAAAGCCAAGGTCGCTTAAAAGCATTAAGTAACGCGGTATTGCGCCGATTGTTGCGTGAAGAAGATGAGTTGGTTAAAAAGGCCACAGCCAACAGTGATGAAGCGAAATACAATTACCCAACATGGTGGTTAACTGCGCTTCGCAAAGAACATCCAAACTATTGGCACAATATTGTGCAGGCAACACAAAAGCACCCACCATTGACCTTGCGTGTGAATGTTCGTAAGACGTCAGTTGAAGCATATATGGCTTTGTTGGCTGAGCAAGAAATCAGTGCTCAAGCATTGGGTGGCGAGGCTGTGATTTTGGATGAGGCTGTGCCTGTTGCCAAAATCCCTCATTTCTTTGATGGTTGGGTATCGGTACAGGATTTTGGTGCCCAACAAGCTGCTCACATTCTCAAACCCAAAGATGGCGAACGCATCTTGGATGCTTGCGCGGCACCCGGTGGAAAAACATGTCATCTGTTGGAAATGGCAGATTGCCAAGTATTGGCTTTGGATATTGCCAAAGACCGTGTTGAACGTGTGCGTGAGAATGCGGAACGCTTGCATTTGAATGTTGAAATATGCTGTGGTGATGCTTCTAAGCCTGATGATTGGTATGATGGTGAGAAATTTGATGCCATTTTGGCTGATGTTCCATGTACTGCTTCTGGTGTGACCAAGCGCCATCCAGATATTAAATGGTTACGTCAACGCACTGATGCGGCCAAAGTGGCAAAACAACAGCATTTGTTGTTGGATTCATTGTGGCACATGTTAAAGCCAGGTGGACGTATGTTATTGGCGACGTGTTCTGTGTTCAATGCAGAAAATCATGATCAATTGCAAAACTTCTTGGCACGCCACATTAATGCAAGCTGTAAGGCTGAACAGACTTTATTACCGAATAATAAACAAGATGGCTTTTACTATGCACTTATTGACAAGCATTAGTCGATTATTTTGTATTGTGTTGTTGGTGTTTTCTGGCTCAGTTTGGGCTGAAAATATCAACGCACTTCGATCGCAGGCAACGCTATCTGATAACGGGCAGTTATCAGTGAGTGCCCGTTTTCAAACGCAACTGCCAACGCAGTTGCGTACTGCTTTGCAGCAAGGCTTGCCACTCACGTTTGAGCTGAGTTATCAGCTAAACAGTCCAACTTGGGTTTCATATAAATTGAAATTCAATCAAATTATCAATGCACCTAAGCCTGTGCAATACAAATTAAGTTACCACCCGATTACCAAAAGTTATCGCGTTTCTATTGGGACGTTGGTGACGGATTATCAAAATTTAGATGCCGCTTTAAGAAGTGTTGGGGCGATTGTGAACTGGCGGGTATTGCCTAGCGGCACTTTAGATGGTTACAAAACCTCTGATGTCAGCGCTGATGTGCGTTTGCAGTTAAGTACCAGCCAATTGCCAAAACCATTTCAAATCAATGCGATTACTTCGCAACGTTGGAATCTGGACAGTGGTTGGGTGAAATTGAATGTGAGTGCTGAAGAATGAAGACATTGGTATTGGTCTTCACGGTTGTTGCCATCTTGTGTTTGTATGTCTTAACACTGGCAACAGGGAATGGCAATAAGCTATCAGAGTACTACTGGTGGGTATTGGCATTTAATCTCCTGGTATTTTTAGGTTTGTTGTCTGTTGTATTAAAACAACTAATGCAATTGTACCAAGACCATAAAAAAAGAGTTTTTGGTGCCAAGATTACAAAGCGCTTGGCAGTGATGTTTGCAGTGGTGGCCATTGTGCCTGGATTGTTCTTGTTTTCAGTGTCAGCACAGTTTATCAACCACAGTATCGACTCATGGTTTGGGAATGAAACATCTGAAGCCTTAGAGCGCAGTATGCGTTTAAGTCAGACCACATTGGATACCACCTTGGAACAATTTGCCAAGCAAAGCCGCGCTGCAGAGGTGGATTGGGTGAGCCGTTATGCTTTGAATGGGAATCCCCAAGAAACATTGAATCAATTGCCTAGTCAGGTCAGACAGAAATTCTCTCAAATTGGAATTTACAGGTTGCCTGATTGGAAGACGATTGCGCAAGTGGGTGAGAATACGGATGAACAAATTAGCTTGGATGATGCATCAGAAGCCAAGTTGTTAAGCCAAGGCTCGTGGCGACAAACCCAAAGCATTCAAGGAAAGTTGTTTTCGGCGGTGTGGTTTTATGTGCCGGATGGCTTAGGTGGTATTGCAGGCAATCATGTGATGTTTTTTAGGCAACCTGTGCCTGAGCAAATTGCAACTGATGTGGAGTTGATTGAAAGTGCACGAGAAAAATATGCTCAGCTGACCTATGCTAAAAACGGACTGCAAACCTTTTTCCTCATGACTTTGGTAATGGCGACCTTGTTGTCAATTATGCTTTCATTGGTGGTGGCACTGTATTTCGCAAGGCGGTTCGTTGCGCCTTTGGCGTCGTTAGCCGATGGCACGCGAGCAGTTGCACAAGGTGACTTTTCACAAAAAAGCCCTGTGTTTCGCTCAGATGAGATGGGCATGTTGTCTAGTTTGTTTAATCGCATGACTGAACAATTGCAAGTAGCACAAAATGCGGCTGAAGAACATGGTTTGAAATTGGAAGCACAACGACATTATTTAGAAAGAGTGTTGTCAAGTTTGACTACAGGTGTGGTAACATTTGATGCTAATGGGATATTAAAAACTTGCAATGTTAGTGCAGAAACCATTTTAGGACTTAGTTTACAAGACAAAATTGATACGCCTTGGCAAGACTGGGAGTCGATTCACCCTCAGTGGGCGGCATTGGTGCAAGTGTTGCGAAGTGCATTGCTGGCAGAAAATGATGAGCCAGTTGAGATTGATTATGTGGGCGTGGACAGCAGTCAGATTTTGTGGGCCAAGTCAGTGCCTTTGCCTGAGGACAGTGGCAGTGGGTCAATTGTGGTTTTTGATGATGTGACCGATTTGGTTCGGGCGCAAAAAGATGCTGCTTGGGGAGAGGTTGCCAAACGATTGGCGCATGAAATTCGTAATCCGTTGACGCCGATACAACTTTCAGCGGAGCGCTTGGCTTGGAAGTTGTCAGATAAATTATCAGAAGATGACAATAGGATATTGACAAGATCAACAGATACCATTATTAAACAGGTATTGGCCTTGAAAGATATGGTTGAGGCATTTAGAAATTATGCCCGCAGCCCAGGCTTAAAGTTAACAAAGATTGATGTAAACCAATTGGTGCTTGAAGTTTTGACCTTATATGAAAGCTCCGATTGCCAGTTTACTGAAGATTTAAGTAGTATCGCACTTTGGGTGCAGGCTGATGCGTCCATGATGCGACAGGTTATGCACAATGTGTTTAAAAATGCGGCAGAAGCGGCCGTGAGTGATGCACAAGCAAAAGTATTGGTGAGCACTGCTTTGCAAGATGGTTTTGCTGTTTTAAGTGTGAGTAACAATGGCAGTGGTTTTTCACCGCAGGTTTTGGCGCATGCTTTTGAGCCGTATGTGACTGATAAAAAGAATGGAACGGGGTTGGGTCTGGCTGTCGTGAGAAAGATTATCGATGAGCACCAAGGTCGAATCGTATTGAGTAATAACGAGGCGGGTGGCGCAACAGTACAGATTGCCCTACCGATAATGGAGAAATGATGCGTAGCACAGATATTTTAATTGTTGATGACGAAGTAGGTATTCGTGACTTATTGTCTGAAATCTTGCAAGACGAAGGCTATACAGTGGCATTGGCTGAAAATGCTGAGATGGCGCGTCAGTTGCGTAATCAAGCGCGCCCTGCCATGGTCTTGTTGGATATTTGGATGCCCGATTGTGATGGTATTACGTTACTAAAAGAATGGGGCAAGGCAGGGCAGTTGAATATGCCTGTTGTCATGATGAGTGGACATGCCAGTATTGATACCGCAGTAGAGGCCACCAAAATTGGTGCTTTGGACTTTTTAGAAAAGCCAATTGCCCTACAAAAGCTATTAAGCTCAGTGCAGCGAGCATTGAAATACGGAGAGTTACAGGCTGCCAGTACGCTAACCTTAGATAAATTGGGTAAGAGCACGGTTATACAAGAGCTGAATCGACAGCTTGAAAAAGCGGCGCGAATGAAGTCTGCTGTCTTACTCACAGGTGAAGTGGGTTCTGCATTTGAGTTGGTGGCACGTTACTTTCAAAAGAGCAATGCACCTTGGGTTGTTGTTTCTAAGGCAGAGCAAATTACGGATGCACCGATTGAGCTGCTGCAAAAAGCGCAGCAAGGTGTTTTGTATTTAGGCGATATTGCCCAGTACAATAAAAAAATCCAACAAGGTATCTTGTTTTTAATGGCGAAGCTTGAGCGCTATAGTGTGCGTTTGGTTTG
>JASLBZ010000131.1 GCA_030146285.1 Neisseriaceae bacterium
ATCTCTATTGGGAAGTACGGCAAGAACGTTTCGACCACTCTCATGAGAAGATATCGCATTAATGGCAATGTCTTGCCCATCTTTTTGGACAAACCCCGTTGGACTATCTGGGTCTGGTTGGCGAAGTTCAAAATTACTAGACCATTTATCTGGATTAATGGTAATAACCCCAACCAAGTTAGGCCCAGCTTTGGCATCGACAAATGCCATGGGGTTGGTATAGTTAATTTGGTCATAACGAACATACTCAGGCACATCGATGCTCATTGTGGTTAATGTTTTTCGCAATGCATCCTGCAACTCTGCGCCTGTATTGGTCATAATAAAACTACCACCAGACATATTTGCAATTTTTCTTAAGGCACCACTACCAGCTCTTAAGCCAATTGTATGGGTAATAATATTTTGTCGTGGAAAATAAGGATCATCCCAACTTTTTCCTTCCTTGTCCAAAGGCATGCCAGCAAAGCCTTCAGGACGGTAATCATTATTATAAGCAAAAGAAAATGGTACTACAGCGGACCTGACATTCTTGGGGTCAACTGAATACATGGATCCAGTATCGCCATCACCATCACCAAGAATCAATAAATAGTTTCTTTGGCAGCGATATTGCATCACTTTTTGAGAATCGGTATTGGTGGCAAAATTATAATCAACATTTAAAGGATTTTTTTGTTCTCCTACTTCGAGTTCACCATATTGGTTGTATCTGCGAATATCAACACCTCCCATATAATTATAAATAGTACGAGCTGCAAGAGATAAAGGTGTACCACCTGTTTGCGTCATTTTATCAATATTGCCTACAATATTATTAATATGATTTGTTGAATAGTCATCAATGGGTACTTGAATGCCACCTACTGTATAGTAAGACCAACTGCGAACTGGCTTAGTCGAAGTTGGTAAATTGAAGTAGTCATAGTTTCCCGCGCCCACTATTGAATTTGGCTCACCATATTTGCCCTCTGCATTTAAAAATGCTAAGCCCCATCTAAACTCTGTTGCAAATTCTTTAACAACATTTTTAGCAACTTTTCGGGCTACTACGTAACGTTTATCCTTTAAACCAGTGTCAGGATCAACGACATCATTAATATTCATTGAACCAGAATTATCAATTAAAAATACCAAATTAGGGGTAGTTCGATCAATTTTAGTTGATTTCATGTAATAAGGTGTACTTGGAAAAGGAACTTGCTTTGCAGCAACATTCCCCCCTATACCCAAAATTAGAAATGCACAGCTTACACAAATAACAGAATATTTTAACTGAAAACGGTTATATTGATTGTGTTTGATAGCCATCAGGATTCCTTCAATAATTTTATATGTACCTAAAATACAAGCAATTGGCAATGCCATTAGAATATACGAAATTATATGGCATATTTTTTCAAAAACACATTAAAAATACTGTAGGGTAAAAAAATAAGATTAAAGGATAAATTTTGTTAATTAATGATTGATTTTATTGAAAGAAAACAAGAAATATTATGACTTAACCACTCTGAGCGTTTTGATATATCAAAAGCCCAAACATAGAGGCTTGGGCTTTTAGGTTGTTTTGCTTGGTTTAATTGAATTAACGTTTCATTGAGTCAAAGAAATCAGCATTGTTTTTAGATGACTTTAATTTGTCTTGTAAGAATTCCATGGCATCCATATCGTCCATCGGGTGCAAGAACTTACGCAATAGCCACATGCGTTGTAATTGGTCATTGGGTACCAATAATTCTTCACGTCGTGTGCCCGAGCGGTTAATACTGATGGCAGGGAAGCTGCGTTTTTCTGCCAAACGGCGATCCAAAGTCAATTCCATATTGCCAGTGCCTTTGAATTCTTCATAAATCACATCGTCCATTCGGCTACCGGTTTCAACCAATGCCGTTGCGATGATGGTCAAAGAGCCACCCTCTTCAACATTGCGTGCAGCACCAAAAAAACGTTTTGGACGGTGTAAAGCATTGGCATCGACACCACCTGTTAAAATCTTGCCAGACGCAGGAACAACGGTATTGTAAGCACGTGCTAAACGGGTAATAGAATCCAATAAAATAACCACATCTTTTTTGTGTTCTACCAAACGTTTTGCTTTTTCCAAAACCATTTCTGCTACTTGTACATGACGCTGGGCTGGTTCATCAAACGTAGAAGAAACCACTTCACCACGCACAGAGCGTGTCATTTCGGTTACTTCTTCTGGACGCTCATCAATCAGCAATACGATCAATTCCACTTCTGGATAATTGTCTGTCAAAGCATGTGCAATATTCTGCAACATCACTGTTTTGCCTGTCTTCGGAGGCGCTACCAATAAAGCACGCTGACCACGTCCAATCGGTGAAACCAAATCAATGGCACGGCCTGTAATGTTCTCACTACCACGCATATCACGTTCTAGTTTGAATTGTCGGGTTGGGAACAATGGGGTTAGATTTTCAAATAAAATCTTGTGTTTACATACTTCTGGTGCATCACCATTGATGATGTCTAATTTAACCAATGCGAAGTAACGTTCGCCATCTTTAGGGGTGCGCACACTGCCTTCAATGGTGTCGCCTGTATGCAGGTTAAAGCGACGAATCTGGCTGGGGCTCACATAAATATCATCAGGGCCTGCCAAGTATGATGTATCAGGGCTGCGTAAAAAACCAAAGCCATCAGGTAAAATCTCTAAAGTACCTCGACCTGTGAAGTTCTCCCCTTTTTTTACCAAATGGCGCACGATGGCGAATACCAAATCTTGCTTACGCAAACGATTGGCATTTTCCAAGCCGTGTTCTTCAGCCAGTTCTAATAATTTAGATACGTGTTGATTTTGTAGTTCAGATACATGCATATTGAATTCTTGCTTTTTGATATGAGAATAATTGGAATGCTCGAAAGTCTGCTTTCAAGCCAAGTTCATCTTGTCTATTCTGTCTAATAAAAGACATGAGGCCGAGTTTATTTGTGCAGAATATTGAGAATGTAGAAAACGACACGTGCTGACATAATTTGAGTTTTTAGTGTTGAGTGCCGCTTAGGATTAATGAATTGTATGGTGTTGGTTTTTAAAAGTCAACCAACTTGAATGATTTTAAAACACAACATCAAAAAGCAGCCATCGGCTGCTTTTTGATTTCAATTAGATTGAAGCATCAATGAATGCTGTCAATTGACCTTTGGTCAACGCACCTACTTTGGTTGCGACATTTTGGCCACCATTGAAGATCATCAATGTTGGGATGCCACGCACACCAAACTTAGCCGGTGTATCTGGATTGTCATCAATGTTGATTTTCACAACAGACAATTTTCCTTCATAGCTTGCTGCAATATCATCCAAAATTGGAGCGATCATTTTGCAAGGACCACACCAAGGTGCCCAAAAATCAACCAATACTGGGCCCGCAGCTTCTAAAGCATCGGTAACAAAATTGGCATCGCTTGTGTGAATAATCAAATCGCTCATGGTTCTTTCCTTAGATGTAAGTTAACTCTTATGCGTAAGATAAGGCTTTAAGCCATATTTTTCAAGTCTTGATTGCCCTCGATAGTATTTATGAATCGCATAAATTGCTTTCTTATATACTCATGGTTTATTTTAATATTTTTTCACGCGAATCTTTAAGGTAAATACTGTCATCGTAAGTTAATAAATAATGCGGTGCCAGTGCCACAAAAATGGCGGTGAACAAGCCCGTTAAAAATGCCTCTCCCCAACTCAGTAAAAAATACACGGGAAACAATTGCTCCCAAAGCGTGACGCTGGTTAAGATATTGAGCATTTGCATGCAAATTAACATGATCAGTGCTGAAAAAATCATACTCAAGCCACCTGCAAAAAAACCATTGGCAAAAATATACACGAATACATGCGGTGGAAGATAGCGTCTGGACAATTGCATACAAGCCCAAGCCATCACAAGCCCGGGTAACACCATCATCAATACATTCGCCGGTACGACAAACATACTCTCTAAACCAATAAAAACACCTGAAAACAACAATGCAACAACACTCATCGTCCAAAAAGCACCTGCAAAGCCCAACATGCTGTAACTGATGGCTGCGCCAAGCAAGTGAAATGATGTTCCATGCATCGCGCCAGCATCAATATGGGCTTGCATTGACCACATAATACTGAGCATGATGATGTTCACAGCAATGGCATGACTGCGGTTTTTTTGTGCCATCAAAAATCGACTGCTCCACAATAAAATGCCCAGCCACAGGGCAATGCTCGTGTAAATCACCCCTAAAGGCAGATTATCTAAGAAGACATTCATAATTTTGTAAACTTTTTTCAAATAATATTTTGCAAGGATAATGCTCAAGTGTTTGTGCCAAGCAGTGTAAAACAGTCGCAGTTGCGCCCCAGATATCATATTCCAGATAGGGCAATTGCATGGTTCTAAGCTCAACTTGATTGCGATTAAACACCCGTGTTTGGTAATTTTGAAGATTCAAAATCCAAGTCAATGGTACCGTAAAGGCTTGTGCCACCTCCCCTGGATTTAAAATCAAATGACTTGGCTGATCTTGCCATGCAACCACTGGGGCAATATCAAACCCAGAAAGAGTGGGCAATTTTGGTAGCATTGCCCAGACTTCTAAGTGATCAGATTGAATGCCGACCTCTTCTTGCAGTTCTCTTAAAGCAGCCTGAATAACGTTGAGGTCTTTTGGATCAACCTTACCACCAGGAAAACAAATCTCTCCTTGATGGGTTGGTAAATGAATGGCCCGTTGCGTTAACAACACATCAATGCTATTTTTATTCTTTTGTAATAAAACCAACACAGCAGCTTGCTTTAATGTTGGTGTTTCACCCATATTAAAATGCAATATTTGCTCTTTGGTATGCTGATATTCACTGTTTTCAGAGGCAAACTGTATAAATTTTTTCAGTTCGTGGGCAAACACAAAATCACCTTTTTAGCTTGATGCTGTTCATCCATGCAATTTTACGATGGCTTGTTCTTATCGACAAGAGCCACAGCATCGATATGGCGCTAAATTATTGGCTTTAGATAAAAAAGGGGTGGCAAAGTTGCAGAAATAAGCTATGATAATTAAATAACCAATATTTGCCATTTGAATATTTTGTAAAGTTTTTTTAAGTAATACTATTTTAGATTCGACTCCATAAGCCCTGTTGTTCAGGTATCAGTCAAAACAGGGCTGTTTCCGAGATTCAGATTAACTTAGCTGCATTTTATGCTTTAATAGTAAGGAGCGTTGCGTGAATCAACCTTTTCAATTTGACCCTAAGCAAATTGCACAGTCGTTTGAAAACTGGCAAAAAATTTGGCTAAATGCATGGCAGCAGCCAACTCAGACTCAAAACAATGATCAGATAAATCAAAAATGGCAAAGCTTTTTAAGCAATCAATCGCAGATTTGGCAAAAAAACATGCAAGCCATGTTACAAAACATGTCGCAGTTTCCCAATGCTACTGGTGCTACTGGCACAACTGAAAACCCATTAAACAATGCCGCTTCTTTCAGTAGCCAAGCTTATTTTGAAAATGTACAAAAAGCATACGAAAAATCATGTGAATTCATCCAAAGTCAATTGGATAAAAATGCACAAAGCAATGGCTTGTCTGCTGATCAAGTTGACAACATGAACTTCATGACTCGCCAATACCTATCTGCTTTAAACCCAAAAAATTACTTATTCACCAATCCTGAAGCATTAAAAGAAGCCATCGATACCAATGGGCAAAGTTTAATGCAAGGCATGAAAAATTATTTACACGACATGGAAAAAGGTCATATTTCCATGTCTGATGACAGCAGCTTTGAAATTGGTAAAAACGTAGCTGCAACACCGGGTACTGTTATTTTACGCAATGAATTGATTGAATTGATTCAGTACAAGCCAACGACTACTCAAGTGAATGAAACACCATTATTAATCATTCCGCCATGCGTGAACAAATATTACTTAATGGATTTAAGCCCATCAAAATCTATGGTGGAATATTTGGTTGGACAAGGTCAAACCGTTTTCTTAATCTCTTGGCGCAGTGCCACCGAAGAAATGAAACACTTCACTTGGGACAGCTATGTTGAGCGTGGTGTTTTGGCAGCCACAGCCGCTGTTTGTAATATCACCAAAAAAGAAAAAATCAATGCATTGGGCTTTTGTATTGGTGGCTTGATTTTATCTACTGCTTTGTGTGTGATGAAAGCTCGTGGAGAAGACTCTATTGCCAATGCAATCTTCATGGCTTCATTTGCTGACCATTCCAACCCTGGCGATATCCGCTTTTTCATCACCGAAGAATTGGTTCGCGCTAAAGAAGCCAAAGTTCCTATGGGTGGTATTGTGAGTGGCTTAGAACTACAAGCAACCTTCTCTGCACTTCGTCCTGATGATTTGATTTGGAATTACGTCCAAGACAATTATTTAAAAGGCAAAACACCCAGCTCTTTTGATTTATTATACTGGAACAATGACTCAGTTGACTTACCACTGCCCATGCACACGTTCTTCTTGCGTAAATTCTACTTGGACAATGCATTGACCAAGCCAGGCAGCATGCGTGTGTGTGGTGTTCCTATTGATTTGGGTGACATCACGATTCCAACCTATTTCTTTGCCGCAGAAAAAGACCATATTGTGCCTTGGCAGTCTGTATACAGTGGCATTGCTTTATTCACCAACAGCAGCCAGAAGCACTTTGTTTTAGGTGAGTCAGGTCACATTGCCGGAGCCATCAATCCAGTAACGAAGAATAGACGCGGCTATTGGATTAATGATAACTTAACGACAAGCGCTGATGAGTGGTTAGAAAAATCAGAACATTTATCAGGCAGCTGGTGGAATGATTTGGATTCTTGGCTACAAACCCGTTCAGGTAAAAAAGTTGCTGCACCGAAAACACCGGGCAATCGTGCTTACCCTGTACTGTGCGATGCACCTGGTGAATACGTCTGCGCAACGGCAATCAATCCAGTAATGACCCACTTTATGTAATACCAAAAAACAATCGGAGATTTAGCATGACTAAAGTTGTTATTGTTGCGGCAAAACGCACAGCAATTGGAAATTTTTCTGGCACATTGGCCAATGTGCCAGCTTTTGAATTGGGTGCAACAGTGTTAAAAGCATTGTTAGAAGAAACCAAAGTAAAAGCAGAAGATGTTAGTGAAGTAATTATGGGCCAAGTTTTAACCGCAGGTGCCGGTCAAAACCCAGCACGCCAAGCTGTTTTAAAAGCTGGCTTCCCAGTAACCACACCTGCCATGGTGGTGAATGTGGTTTGTGGCTCTGGTTTAAAATCCATTCATTTGGCAACACAAGCCATTTTGGCAGGTGATGCTGAAATTGTCATCGCAGGTGGTCAAGAGTCGATGTCTTTAAGCCCTTATTTGTTACCAAGCATGCGCACAGGTCAACGCATGGGTGATGGCAAAGTAATCGACAGCATGGTGGCAGATGGTTTAACTGATGCTTACCAAGGCTACCACATGGGCATTACTGCTGAAAATATTGCTGAAAAATATGACATCAGCCGTGATGAACAAGATGCATTTGCACTGCGCAGTCAAAATCGTGCAGAAGCCGCTCAAAAAGCAGGCAAATTTAACGATGAAATCGTACCAGTGGTGATTCCTCAACGCAAAGGTGACCCTGTTATCTTTGGTGAGGATGAATTTGTTAAACACGGCATGAGCATTGAAAAATTGCAAAAACTGCGTCCTGCATTTAAAAAAGATGGCACGGTAACAGCAGGCAATGCATCAGGTATTAACGATGGTGCGGCGGCTGTCATGCTCATGACTGAGAAAAAAGCCAAAGAATTGGGTTTAACACCATTGGCTTCAATTAAAGCATATGCTGCAACTGGCGTTGATCCATCTATTATGGGTATGGGCCCTGTTGCTGCTATTCAAGCAACCCTAGAAAAAGCACATTGGAAGCTAGATGAAGTTGATTTAATCGAAGCCAATGAAGCTTTTGCTGCTCAATCTTTGGGGGTTGATCGTGAGTTGCACTTTAATCCTGAAAAATTGAATGTCAACGGTGGTGCCATTGCATTAGGACATCCAGTTGGCGCATCTGGCACCCGCATTTTGGTGACCTTATTGCATGAGATGGAACGCAGAAATGCCAACAAGGGTCTGGCTGCTTTATGTATTGGTGGTGGCATGGGTGTTGCTTTGGCTGTCGAGCGCCCATAATCTATTTTCTGTTGGATGAATTTTAAAGCCACCCATTGCGGTGGCTTTTTTGTGTTTTGGTGCATGAAAAGATTACGCTCTAGGACAGTGAATAAGCCAGATACCAATGAAAACACAATAAAACAACATCAGTTGAATCATGAAAACGATGAAATGAATGAGTGCTGGGCGATGTTCACATTAAGTCGCTACTTATATTGAATTATCTCACCACAACAAATTGTATTTTGGAATGCAACAAAGTCATTTTTTGTGTCTCATATTGTTGTGTACTCAGTAACAGCTCAACATTTTATTGATTTATCCCAAAAAAGAACTGTCTGGCGTTTTCACAATCCCAAATAAAAGGGTTTATAATGCTCTTCATTCTATTTAGGAAACAGAAAAATGCACCACTTTAAATTGGCCATTGCCGGAGCACAGATTTTATTTGTTGCCTTCGGCGCGATGGTACTGGTCCCACTGTTGACCGGCTTAAACCCAGCTCTGGCTTTATTGGGTGCAGGTTTAGGGACTTTGGTTTTTCAAATTGTCACCAAGCGCAAAGTGCCTATTTTCTTAGGTTCTTCTTTTGCTTTTATTGCACCCATTATTTATTCCATTTCCGAATGGGGCATTCCCAGTACCATGTTCGGTTTATTTGCAGCCGGATTTATGTATTTCGTTTTCGCTGCTTTGATTCGCTGGCGTGGCATTGGCAGTGTGTATCGTCTATTGCCACCAGTGGTGATCGGCCCTGTAATCATGGTCATTGGTTTGTCTGTTGCCACCGTAGCCAGTCAAATGGCCATGGGACAATCGGGTGGAAAGCAAGTCATTGATTTTAACCAATCCATTTTGCTATCTGGTTTTACGTTTGCCGTTGCCGTGTTGGTCACTATTTTTGGTAGCCGCATGATGCGTTTGGTACCAATTTTAATCGGGGTTAGCGCTGGTTATCTGGGCGCTCTTGCTTTGGGCATGGTTGATACTGCCAGTATTGCCAATGCACCTTGGTTTGCCGTGCCAGAATTTGTGACTCCTGCAGTTAACTGGCAGGCAGCCTTATTCATGTTGCCTGTTGCAATTGCACCTGCGATTGAACACATTGGTGGTGTAATGGCCATTGGCAATGTGACTGGCAAAGACTATGTCAAAGATCCTGGCTTAGATAAGACATTGGCTGGGGATGGCTTGGGTGTGTGTATCGCTGGTTTAATCGGTGGCCCTCCAGTAACAACATATGGTGAGGTAACAGGCGCGGTGATGATTACCAAAAACAGCAATGCAGTGATCATGACCTATGCTGCTATTTTTGCCATTGTGATGGCATTTTTTGGCAAGTTCAATGCGTTTTTGGCCTCCATTCCTCTGCCTGTAATGGGCGGAATCATGATTTTACTATTTGGTACCATCGCCTCATTGGGTCTAAAAACCTTGGTTGATGCACAAGTTGATTTAATGCGCCCAAAAAATTTGGTGATTATCAGCGCTGTTTTAACCACTGGCGTCGGTGGCCTGTTGGTTAAGTTTGGCAGCTTTAGTTTTGCAGGTGTGGGGCTGTGTGCCGTTTTGGCCATTATTTTGAATATGGTTTTACCCGATCGCAACCACGAAGCTTAATCACGATAAGGTGTTCACATTAAAAAGGCTGATGATGTTATCAGCCTTTTTTTATTTCATTTTTTTATGCGGTTTAAAATAGGCATTTAAACCACAGTTCTGAATCAAAAAAAGTCATTCTTCCACAACAAAAAATACAATAATTCATTGAATTTGTTTTGATTTTATAACAAAACAACATTAATCAGTCTTGATGCGTGCGAATCCACTAGAATCAAAAGCCCAATCTGTTTTAGAATTGAGAACATTGACCCTCTGTATCGCAATGCCTAACACATCTTCGCTTTTTAAAAGGTTTTGACATGAAATCCGTGCGCCCTCTTTTCTCCATTTTCTTTGCTATTATCTGGATGTTTTTAGGCATAGGTTTATTTTTAATATCTGCCAATGTTAATTTGGCCAATGTGGGTATTACTGCCGATAAAATTGGTTATATTAACTCTGCTTTTTACCTGGGTGCCGCCATCAGTGCCATGGCTGCACAAAAATGGATTTCCAAAGTTGGTCACATTCGTTGCTTTGCCATGTTCTCGGCCATTGTTTCGATTGGTATTTTGTCTCACCAAATGACACAAAACTTTGTTTTTCTGATTTTACTGCGTTTTATCATGGGCTTTAGCTACTATGCAAACCTGATGATTATCGAAAGCTGGAT
>JASLBZ010000098.1 GCA_030146285.1 Neisseriaceae bacterium
ACATGTTGGTTTTTCAAACGCCACCACAAAGCATCTTGCGAAAAATTCATGTGTCACCTTTTGTTCACTGCGTTTATTTCATCACACCCAATGGCATTACTCTTGATTTTGCTGTTCTATTTTCTTATGCAAAGTGCTAAAAAAACCACGCAAAATGTCAATTTCTTCTTGCTCAACACCAGCCCTGTCAAACATGGTTTGCATGCGACGCATTAAGCGTTCGGGATTGCGACGCTCAAAAAAGCCCACTTCTTCCATGGCATTAGCCATGTGTTCAACCATGCCCACCACTTGCTCGTGAGTGGCCAGTTTTTGATCGTGCATTAGGTAATCCATGCTCACATCGACTTGACTGAACAACTCATAACACACCACTTGTACGGCTTGAGCTAAGTTCAATGAAAAGTAATTTGGATTGCCATTGATGGTTACCAAGCGATTGCACTGCATCACTTCGTCAATACTCAAACCAAAAGTTTCATTGCCAAACACCAGCGCGACTTTTTCACCACGCTTAGCTGCTTCCAAAAATTCAGGCATGGTTTCTCGCGGTGTTTTTAATTGTGCGGTTAACTCACGCTTGCGGCTGGTCAATGCGCAGCTTAAGGTCGTTGGCGCTAAAGCATCGGCTAAACTTGCCACAATATTCGCATTTTCCAAGACATCTTTGGCACCAGAAGCCAAAATAAAACTTTCCTCAGGCAAGCTGAACGCTTGGACATCATTGGCATCGAACACCGGTGGTGTTGGCGTCATCGGCGTGACCATTAAATTGGGTGCAACCAAGGTTAACTGGGTCAATCCCATGGTTTTCATGGCACGGGCAGCAGAGCCAATATTGCTCGGATGACTGGTGCGACTTAACACCACAATAATATTTTTTAAGTAGTCTGGTACAACAGGTTTGTCCATAAGGATAAGATTTCTTAGAAATTTGGATAAAAAAGGCGTACAATGCGCCAATAAATTTTTGCACGATTTGATTACTGAACCCATTGGGTACAGCACAAAACGCCTATAGCAAAGTCGATCTTTAACTCATTCTATTCGATTTTACCTCGTTATTGTAACGATGGCTGGCTGTGTGCCCAAACAATTTTTGGAAAAAAACATGAACCCTCTATTAAATACTGCATTAAAAGCGGCTCGTCGCGCTGGTAGCATGATGACGCGCGCTGCGAATAACATGGATGCAGTTAGATACAACAACAAAGCCTTTAATGATTTTGTTTCTGACGTTGATAAGGCCTCTGAAGACATCATTGTGGATATCTTAAAAGAAGCTTACCCACATCACAAAATTCGCACTGAAGAGTCTGGTGAACATGGCCCAAGTAAAGCCGAATACGAATGGATTATTGACCCCCTAGATGGTACAACCAACTTCTTACACGGTCACACTCAATATGCCATTTCTATGGCACTCCTACACAAAGGCGTTTTGGCAGAAGCTTTGGTTTTTGCTCCTGAACGCAACGAATTGTTCATGGCTTCTCGCGGCAAAGGCGCTTTGTTAAACGACCGCCGTATTCGTGTTTCTAAACGCATCGAATTAAACGAATGCTTAATTGGCACGGGCTTCCCCGTTGTTGACCAAAGCATGATGGACCAATACTTAGCCATTTTGCGCACATTCTTAGAGCGCACTGCTGGCGGTCGTCGTGAAGGTGCTGCTTCTTTGGACTTGTGTAACTTGGCTTCTGGTCGCTTGGATGGTTTCTTTGAATTCAATCTAAAACCTTGGGATGTTGCTGCAGGTGCTTTGATTGTTCAAGAAGCTGGCGGTATTGTTACCGACATGCAAGGCAATGATACTTGGTTGGAAACGGGCGACATCGTTGCTGCTAACCCAAAAATCTTGGCGCAAATGTTACAAATTATCGCTTCTCATTCTGAATAAGTAGCGTTGCTTATATTACAGGTATTACAGGCTGCCTATATAAGCAGCCTGCCATAAAAAACCAGCACATGTGCTGGTTTTTTTATGGCTTTATTTTTATACTTCTTCTAGCAAGATCGCATCTTCTAAACGCTTAGCAATGGTATCAGCATCAAAACCTTTGGCGATGATTTCAAAGCGGTTGTCTCGTCGCCAGGCCACTTGACTTGCACCCCAGTTGCCATCGACCCAATTTAACCAAACCCATGTACCCAAAACTTGAAAGACACCTTTGGCTCGAACCAAGCCTTCGGTTAAACTGCCCAAGTCATCAAATAACTCGGTTAATTTGGCACCATCAAAACAAACCTCAGCATCAAACGTATAGCCTTGGGTTTGAAACCCCATGGTATTATCCGGTAAATTTTTCAATCGATAACGGCTTTGTTCAATTTTGGGAGTGTGTAGCCATTCCAATTGTAGCTGCGCTTGCTTTGCTTGAACAACCTTACTTTTGGCTGGAAACAATTGTGCTGCTTTTTCATTGAATTCTTGCAATACGGCTTCTGAACACAAATCAATTTTAGTGGCGACCAAGATATCAGCAGCGCCAACTTGGTCACGATACAAAGGCTGATATGAATAATCCGGATCAATAAACTGGCGTGGGTCTACTAAGGTAAATACGGTTCCAATCGCAATCGAATTACCCAATGGCTTTTCTTTAAGCTCATCAATCACGGTAGCAGCATGCGCTAAGCCACTGGCCTCGATAATCAATCTGTCTGGCTTATGTTCACGCAGCAAATTGGCTACGGTTGCGCTCATCAAAGGACCAGCGACACAACAAAGACAACCGCCAGCCACTTCCATGACAGGAATGCCATTGTCGCTCAATACGGCACCATCAATACCTATTTCACCAAACTCATTAACGATAATCGCCCATTTTTCTGATTCGGGTTTTTGTGCCATTAAGCTTTTAATGGCAGTGGTTTTTCCTGTTCCCAAAAAACCAGAGAACAAATGGGCAACAGCAACATAAGGCTGCTTAATACTTTCTAATGGCATCGTTTGCACTTTCCTGTTAAGACAACATGATCATCATCCACTTCAAATCCATTTTTTTGCAAGCCAGAAAGCAAGCTTAGCCATTCAGAACTGGCGGTTTGCTCTTCAACTTGTCCACATTCACTGCACACCAAAATCAATGACACATGATGCTCATGACTGCAGGCTGCATGCTCACACAAAATATAACCATTAATAGCAGATACTTTGTGCAATACCCCTTGCTCTGCCCAAAAGTCCAATGCTCGATATGCTGTTGGCGGTGCGACGGTACTTGTGCTTTGCTCTTGCAGTTTAGACAATATACTGTACGCTTTAATCACGCCCTCTTCGGTCAAAACCAAATCCAAAACCGTCTCACGCAGCTTGGTCACTTGAATGCGATTTTGATTGCACTGGGTTAAAATGGTTTGTTTTTTATGAAGTCGATTTTGCATGGCAATCCTATGGTACAAACCAAAGTAGTGAAGAAGATGTGCCCATGATACTGTTTGTTAGAATCACTGACAAATATCCACTGTAATTTATTCTTTGACTTTATTAAATAAAATAATCTGCTTTGTCATTGGCTCAAAAGACAGATGTCTTATATAATAAACAACTTATATGTTTATCATAATGAACTTAAAATTAAGAACCTCGGAAAACAACCATGAAAAAACAAATTATTGCCACTTTAAGTATTGCTGCTGTTGCTTTGTTAGCAGCTTGTTCAAATGGTAGCGAGCCAGCTGCTGCTGTTGCAGGTCCTAATTCTGAAGCACGTGTGACGGCATTTAAATCAATGATGCCTAGCTTCTCTACCATGGGTAAAATGGTCAAAGGCGAAGAATCCTATGATGTGGAAAAATTCAAAGAAGCAGCAGCAACTTTTGCTACTGATAGCCAAAAACCTTTTGAGCATTTCACCCAAGATGGTGAAAACCAAAATGGCAATGCATTGCCAAGCGTTTGGGCTGAGCCTGAAAAATTCAAAACAGCTGAAGTAAACTTCCATGAAGCTGTGACCAAATTAAGTGAATCTGCACAAGCTGGCAATTTTGAAGACATCAAAGTTTCTTATGGCAATGTTGGTGCAACTTGTAAAGCATGTCACGACTCATTCAAAAAACCATCTAACTAATATCACGATTGGTTTAAAACAATAAGCTGCCTTAGGGCGGCTTTTTTTAATGCCCGATAATCAGTGATTTCATTTGCAGCACCCCATAACTTCGAGTAACGTTACGTTTTTTTGTCATGGGTTTTATCCATTGAAACTTCTCATCCAATTAACCCAATTGCTCAGTCGCAGCTTTGCCTTTTGGGTACTGTTTTTTGTCGCATTGGCTTTTATTCAACCGCAATGGTTTACCGTCTTTGCTGCTTACATTCCTTGGTTCTTAGGTGTCATCATGTTTGGCATGGGCATCACATTAAGCCCCAATGATTTTAAAGCGGTGATGAAATACCCCAAAGCAGTTGCCATTGGCGTGTGTGCTCAATTCATTCTGATGCCACTCATCGCTTATGCTTTAGTCATCGCATTTCAATTACCCAAAGACATTGCCATCGGCATCATCTTAGTGGGCTGCTGCCCTGGTGGTACAGCATCCAATGTCATTACTTTTTTGGCCAAAGGCAATACAGCCTTATCTTTGGTTTGCACTTCAGTGGCCACATTACTGGCACCAATCTTAACCCCTGCTATTTTTTATCTTCTTGCAAGCCAGTGGCTTGATATTGACGCCTATGGCATGTTTGTTTCAGTGTTGCAGATGATTTTATTGCCTATCATTCTGGGTGTTGGCATTCGGGTGATGTTTGGCAAACACATTCAACGCATTGCTCAGGTGACTCCCATGCTGTCCATTGTAGCCATTGTGGTGATTATTGCCGCCATTGTGGCAGTGAGTCGTGAAAAAATCCTCACTTCAGGGTTGTTAATCTTAAGCGTGGTAATACTGCACAATGCTTTGGGCTTGTTTTTTGGTTATTGGATTAGCAAATTCATGCGTTTAGATGAGGCCGACAGCAAAGCCATTTCGATTGAGGTGGGTATGCAAAACTCAGGCTTAGGCGCGGCTTTGGCCGCCATGTATTTTGAACCCATTAGTGCTGTTCCCAGTGCTATTTTTAGCTTTTGGCACAACATCTCAGGCTCTATCTTAGCCACTTATTGGTCAAGAAAATCCTAAAACAAAAAAACAAACACAAAAAAGCCCACTGAATAAATCAGTGGGCTTTTTACACAATCAGAAGATTACGCTTCTTTTGGTGCTTCAACTTTTTGACGCAAACGCAAACTCAATTCACGCAATTGTTTTTCATCAACTGGGCTAGGAGCGCTGGTTAACAAGCACTGAGCACGTTGTGTTTTCGGGAATGCAATCACATCACGGATGGATTCAGCACCTGTCATTAAGGTTACCAAACGGTCTAAGCCAAATGCCAAACCACCATGAGGAGGTGCACCAAATTTCAAGTTATCCAGCAAGAAGCCAAATTTATTTTGTTGCTCTTCTTCGCTAATATTCAATGCTTCAAATACTTTTGATTGGATATCCGCGCGGTGAATACGGATAGAACCGCCACCCACTTCCCAGCCATTCAATACCATGTCGTAAGCACGAGCCAAGCATTTTGATGGATCAGTTGCCATCAAATCTTCATGGCCTTCTTTCGGGCTTGTGAATGGATGATGCATTGCACTGTAACGGTTTTCTTCTTCGTCGTATTCAAACATTGGGAAGTCAACAACCCAAAGTGGCTTCCATTCGTCAACAAAGTAGCCATTTTCCAAACCATGCTCATGACCCACTTTAATGCGCAGTGCACCGATGGCTTCGTTAACCACTTTTTCTTTGTCCGCACCAAAGAAAATCAAGTCGCCATTTTGCGCACCAGTTTTTTCAATAATGGTTTTCAAAGCTTCAACTGACATGAATTTCACGATTGGAGACTGTAAACCGCTGGTCTCATCATTGGTGATATTGTCTTTGTCGTTGACTTTAATGTATGCCAAACCTTTGGCACCATAAATGCTCACGAATTTGGTATAAGCATCAATTTCTTTACGGCTGAATTTTGCACCGTTAGGAATGCGCAAACCAACAACACGGCCGTTAGGCATATCGGCAGCACCACGGAATACTTTGAATTCTTCTGTTTTCATCAAGTCGGTTAACTCGGTGAAAATCAAATCAATACGCATGTCTGGCTTGTCAGAACCATAATTAAACATGGCTTCTGAGAACGGCATACGAGGGAAAGTACCCAAGTCTACATTCATGGTTTTTTCGAAAATATGTTGAGTCATACTTTCGGTAATGTCCATGATTTCATCTTCGGTTAAGAAAGATGTTTCCAAGTCGATTTGTGTAAATTCAGGCTGACGATCTGCACGCAAGTCTTCATCACGGAAACATTTGGTAATTTGGTAGTAGCGATCAAAACCAGCAACCATTAGCAATTGTTTGAACAATTGTGGTGATTGTGGCAAAGCGAAAAATTCACCTGGGTGAACACGGCTAGGCACCAAGTAATCGCGTGCGCCTTCTGGCGTTGAGCGGGTCAACATCGGTGTTTCGATATCAATAAAACCTTGATCGTCCAAATAACGACGCACTTCCATGGCCACGTTGTAACGCAAACGCAAGTTTTTTTGCATTTGTGGGCGACGTAAGTCAATCACACGGTTGGTTAAACGCACGTTTTCAGATAGATTTTCATCATCCACTTGGAATGGTGGTGTGACAGCACTGTTCAATACTTGAATATCTTTAGCAAGAAGTTCAATGCCACCAGAAATCATTTTATCATTGGTCGTGCCTTCTGGGCGGCGACGAACACGGCCTGTAATTTGCAATACAAATTCGTTACGGCTACCGTCTGCTGTTGCAAAAGCCTCTGGAGTATCTGGATCGATAACCACTTGCACCAAACCTTCACGGTCGCGCAAATCGATAAAAATTACACCACCATGGTCACGGCGGCGATGAACCCAACCTTTTACAGTCACGGTTTGATCTAAGTATTGCTCATTAATTAAGCCAC
>JASLBZ010000175.1 GCA_030146285.1 Neisseriaceae bacterium
CATGCACTTAACTTGCGTAACCGTTTCTTAAAAGGCATTGAAGGCATTGAAGAAGTGTATATCAATGGTGATTTAGAACAACGTGTACCACAGAATTTGAATGTCAGCTTCAACTTTGTTGAAGGTGAAAGCTTGATTATGGCCATTAAAGAGTTGGCTGTTTCCAGTGGTTCTGCATGTACTTCAGCAAGCTTAGAGCCTTCTTATGTATTGCGTGCACTTGGTCGCAATGATGAGTTAGCTCACAGCTCACTTCGCATCACCTTTGGTCGCTTTAGCACCGAAGAAGAAGTGGATTTTGCTGCCGATTTAATCAAACAAAAGATTGGCAAATTGCGTGATTTATCACCGCTTTGGGAAATGCATTTAGATGGCATCGACCTAAACACGGTGCAATGGGCTGAACACTAATAAATTAGACTTGCAGTCATAACTGCATTCAAGGAGCAAACCATGGCTTATAGCGATAAAGTAATTGACCATTATGAAAACCCTCGTAACGTTGGCGCATTTGAAAAAGGTGACGACAGCGTAGGCACTGGCATGGTGGGTGCACCAGCTTGTGGCGACGTAATGCGTTTACAAATTAAAGTAAATGAAGAAGGTGTTATTGAAGATGCAAAATTCAAAACATACGGCTGTGGCTCTGCCATCGCTTCTTCTTCTTTGATTACCGAGTGGGTTAAAGGCAAAAGCCTAGACGAAGCTTTGGCAATCAAAAACAGCGCGATTGCCGAAGAATTGGCATTGCCACCTGTTAAAATCCACTGCTCTATTTTGGCTGAAGATGCGATTAAAGCAGCAGTGACAGATTACAAAAACAAACACGGTCAATAAATAATTGATTAACGCCCCTGCCTTTGCGTAGGGGCAATGTTTGACACAATTATTGAATGGCCATCTATTATTAAGGTGAAAACATGATTACGATTACTGAAAAAGCAGCCAATCACATTCACAACTACTTGATTAAACGTGGCAAGGGCGAAGGCATTCGCTTGGCTGTACGCACCAGCGGTTGTTCTGGTATGGCTTATGTTTTAGAGTTTGTTGATGAAATCAATCCAGAAGATATGGTTTTTGAAGATTTCGGTGTCAAAGTCTTTACCGATGAAAAAAGCCATGCTTACCTCAATGGCACTGAGTTGGACTTTGCCAAAGAAGGCTTAAACGAAGGTTTCAAATTCAACAACCCAAACGTTAAAGACGAATGTGGTTGCGGAGAAAGTTTCCACGTTTAAGTATTCAAGTATTGGTTGCAAACCCGTCAGGATTACCATGCAAACAGATTATTTTGCGCTTTTTAATTTGCCAGTACAGTTCATCATTGATGAAACTTCCTTAACCGACAACTACCGTAAGCTTGCTGCCATTTATCACCCTGATAAATTTGCAGCTGCTTCTGGCTTTGAACAACGTCAAGCCATGATGCTATCGTCAACCATCAATGATGCTTATCGCATTTTAAAATCTGACATTGATCGTGCTAGCTATATTGTCAGCCTTCACAACATTGATGCCGACGCACCAGAACACACCCAGTTTGCACCTGCATTTCTCATGCAGCAATTGGAATGGCGCGAAGCATTAGAAGATGCACGCATGGACAAAAATCAAGCATCCTTAGATGCGCTTGAAGCCGAAATCCAGCAAGAACAAGATGTACTTAAAACAACAATAGCCAACACTTTGGCACAGGAACAATACGACGAAGCTGCCCAATTGGTTCGCCAAGGCCGCTTCTTGAATAAAATGCGATCTGAAATCAAAGCAGCTCGCTAACCACTATAACGAACGATTGTATTTCTATGGCTTTATTACAAATTGCAGAACCTGGCTTAGCCACTGCACCACATCAGCACCGATTGGCAGTTGGCATTGACTTAGGCACCACCAACAGCTTGGTGGCAACCGTAAAAAGCGGCAGTGCTGTTTGCCTTCCTGACTCAACGGGACGCGTTAGTTTGCCGTCAGTTGTTCGTTATTGTGAAGACCAACGCATTGAAGTTGGCTACGATGCCCTCAAAGCACAAAAGATTGACCCACACAACACCATCAGCTCTGTTAAACGCTTAATTGGTCGCAAACTAGACGAATTGAACAACCGGGCCAGCCTGCCCTATCATTTTATTGAAAATGATAAAATCATTGAATTAAATACCCGTCATGGCAAGCAAACACCCATTGGCGTTTCTAGCGACATCTTAAAAAACTTGGTTGCACGCGCACAAGACAGTTTAGGCGGTGAACTCACGGGCGCAGTGATTACCGTACCTGCCTACTTTGACGAAGCACAGCGTCAAGCAACCAAAGATGCAGCACGTTTAGCTGGCATCAATGTTTTGCGCTTATTAAACGAACCGACTGCTGCTGCCATTGCTTATGGTTTAGACAATGGCGCCGAAGGCGTGTATGTCGTTTATGATTTGGGTGGCGGTACTTTTGATGTGTCTATTTTGCGCTTATCCAAAGGTATTTTTGAAGTTTTGGCGACCAATGGCAACAGCGCATTGGGCGGTGACGACTTTGACCACCGTTTATTCTGCTGGTTATTAGAGCGTTGTGACTTATCTGCTTTGAACGAACAAGACAACCAATTGCTATTGTCTTTGGCTCGCGAAGCCAAAGAAACGTTAACCACAGAAACTTCTGCAACGATTCAAGCAATCTTAAGCAACGAACAAACAATCAACGTCAGCATTAACCGCCAAGACTTCAATATGTTAACCCAAAACTTGGTGGCCAAAACACTAGAGCCGATTAAACAAGCTTTAACTGATGCAGACTTAAGCAAAGCCGACATCAAAGGCATTATCATGGTGGGCGGCTCAACCCGCATGCCCCATGTACAACAAGCCGTGACCACATTTTTTGGGCAAACACCATTAAACAACCTAAACCCTGAACAAGTGGTGGCCTTAGGCGCTGCCATGCAAGCCGATATTTTGGCAGGCAACAAACACGATGAAGATTGGTTACTCTTGGATGTGACGCCATTGTCATTGGGCTTAGAAACCTATGGTGGTTTGGTTGAAAAAGTGATTCCACGCAACAGCACCCTACCCACAGCTCGGGCACAAGACTTCACCACATTTAAAGATGGCCAAAATGCCATGATGATTCATGTGGTGCAAGGCGAACGAGAGTTGGTGTCCGATTGCCGAAGCTTGGCTCGCTTTACTTTGCGCGGCATTCCGGCCATGGTTGCAGGTGCAGCACGCATTCGTGTGACCTTCCAAGTGGATGCAGATGGATTATTGTCTGTTTCTGCCCAAGAACAATCTACTGGCGTGCATGCACAAGTTGAAGTCAAGCCATCTTATGGCTTGGATGATGACACCATTACCCAAATGCTCAAAGATTCCATGAGTCATGCCAAAGATGATGCCATTGCCCGTGCTCAACAAGAAGCTTTGGTTGAATCACAAGCACTGATTGAAGCAATTGAAGCAGCATTGGCATTGGATGCGGACTTATTAACTGAGTCAGAACAAAACAACATTCACACGGTGATGACACAATTGTCCAATGCCATGCAAGACAAGAGCCAAAGTGCCGAAGCTTTGCGTGCCTTGGTTCATGACCTAGGTCATGTGACCGATGATTTTGCAGGCAAACGCATGAATCGCAATATTGCTCGCGCTCTAACAGGCAAAAGCGTAGATAGCATTTAATTTATAGGCTGCCTGAACTTTATTTGGGCAGCCTCCCATTCTTAAATCAATAATAACGGTACCACTATGCCAAAAATTACCATTTTACCTCATCCTACGCTATGCCCTGAAGGCAAAGAAATTACGGATGCAGTTGTCGGAACCAGCATTTGTGATATTTTATTACAACACGACATTGAAATTGAACACGCTTGCGAAAAATCATGTGCTTGTACCACTTGCCATGTGGTGATTCGCAAAGGTTTTGATGCGCTAGAAGAACCAACAGAACTTGAAGAAGACTTGTTAGATCAAGCTTGGGGCTTAGAAGCAGACTCTCGCTTAAGCTGCCAGGCATTGATTACAGAAGATGATTTGGTGGTAGAGATTCCAAAATACACCATTAACCATGCCCGTGAACACCACTAATCAGGAGAAACTGTGATGAAATGGACTGACGTACAACGCATTGCTGAAGATTTGTATGACAATCACTCAGACATCGATCCCAAGACCATCCGTTTTACCCAATTACGCGATTTGGTTTTGGCCTTAGATGGCTTTGATGATGATCCAAACCGTTCTGGTGAAAAAGTGCTCGAAGCCATTCAACAAGCTTGGATTGACGAAGCTGAATAAAAACAAGCTATCCAAATGGATAGCTTGTTTTTCGTTTAATACAATTTATTTTTTGTTTTGTACCTGAGCCACAGTGGCTTGTCTATCAACGCGTTTGTCGTCAAACTTACGACTGTGTTTTTGGTAAACGGCATCCGTATTGGGCACCAAATGACCTGTTTTCATGTTGTAGTATTGTTTCACTTTTACGCCTGAGCCTTTTGCAGAGACAACACGGTAATATCCGGATTTTGGATCTGGGCGAATGCCATACACTTGGTAGCCTTGTTTTTCAATGCCTTGTGCAATCTGACTCACGGGCACGCTGTTTGCTGGTATCACAAATGATTGATAGCGTTCAGAATGACGTTGTTTTTTGTTCATCGGCATCTCTTGTGCCAAAACAGGAACACTGATACTCAAAGTCAAGAACAATGCAGTTATCTTTTTCATGTCTTATTTCCTTTATGTTGGTGTGAATTTGATGAAGCCATATTACGCAAATCACATTATGTGAATCTTAAGACCTGATAAGTTTACAAATTCTTTACGAATTTTATCATGTAGCCAGTCATTGCTTGTTATAATCAACCCATACTATTGTATTGAAATGACAAAGAATTAAATAATGAGCAATCAACGCCTAATCGTTGGCTTTCACGCCATCAATGCCCGCTTGTGGCAAAACCCAAAAAGCCTCACTGAGCTTTATATTTTAGAAAACAAAACGGATGCTCGCACCCGTGAAGTGATTGCCAAAGCAGAAGAAGAAAATGTTCGTACTGTTTTTGTCAGCATGGATCGTTTGGACTCAATGAGTAAACACAAACGTCATCAAGGTGTCGTTGCTTTTATTGATGCATCTAAAATGCACATTGATTTGGATGACTTACTGGAAAGCTTAAATGAGCCTGCTCGTTTGTTGATTTTAGACGGCATCACCGATCCACATAATTTAGGTGCTTGTTTGCGCGTGGCTGATGCCATGGGTGTTCATGCTGTGATTGCACCGAAAGACAAAAGTGCGGGTCTGAACGCGACCGTTAGCAAAGTGGCTTGTGGCGCAGCTGAAACCGTTCCTTATATCACGGTTACCAACTTAGCTCGCACCATGAAAGACATCAAAGAATACGGTATTTGGATTGTCGGTACCGATATGGACGGTGAATCTTTGTATCAGTTTGACGTACCACAATCTGTGGCTTGGGTCATGGGCTCTGAAGGTGAAGGCATGCGTCGCTTAACCCGTGAAAATTGTGATTCATTGGTATCCATTCCCATGTTTGGCACGGTTGAAAGCCTCAATGTTTCTGTTAGTGCTGGCATGGTACTAAGCGAAACTCGCCGACAGCAACAAATGAAAAAATAATACATGACAATCGCCTATTTTAATCTGTTAAAATAGGCGATTGCTTTATCTGTTACTTCTTATCAAAAAGGATTTGTCATGATGTTTTTTGCTTTGGCAATCGTTCTGCTGATTCTTGAAATCGTCACTGGTTCTTTTTACTTGTTGGTCATCAGTGCCGCCTTTGCCAGCGCAGGATTGTCGCAATGGCTATTTGAAACCAGCATTGGTATGGGCTTTGCCATTGCAGCCATAATTTCCTTATTTGGCGTGTACTTGGTCAAAAAACACCACAAACGAATTGCAACAGTCTCTTCAGGAAAAGCAATTATTGCCAATGACTTGGACATTGGCAATCCAGTCACGGTACAGGAAAAAATGAGCAATGGTTATTGGCAAGTTCAATACCGTGGTTCCACTTGGCAGGCACAAGGTGATGATGAGCATCCATTGCAAACCAATGACATTGCGATCATCACTGGTAAAAATGGCAATGTTTTGTTGGTGACAAAACAAACCAAACACATTGCCGATTAATCACCGCATGCAGTTTTGATGCTGGGTACTTCACTTTTGACATAATAACAAAGGATTTGCATGGAAAACCTGATTCTCCCCGTCTTACTTTTTGCAGCGGTCGCTGTAATTGCCTTTAACTCGATTAAAATTGTTCCACAACAAGAAGCTTTTGTGATTGAACGCTTTGGTCGCTTTCATGCCCTATTGACTCCGGGTTTGAACTTTCTGATTCCTTGGATGGATCGGATTGCCTATCGCCATACTTTAAAAGAGATTCCTTTTGATGTGCCCAGCCAAATTTGCATCACCAGCGACAACATTCAATTAACGGTTGATGGTATCTTGTATTTCCAAGTAACCAATCCAGAACTGGCTTCTTATGGTTCAAGCAACTATGTTTTGGCCATTTCACAATTGGCGCAAACCACACTGCGCTCAGTGATTGGTCGCATGGAACTGGACCAGACTTTTGAAGACCGTGACCGCATTAACCATGCAGTTGTTGCCGCTTTGGATGAAGCATCAACATCGTGGGGTGTAAAAGTCTTGCGTTACGAGATCAAAGACTTAATGCCACCACATGACATCATTCAAGCCATGCAAGCACAAACCACAGCAGTTCGTGAAAAACGTGCTCGCATTGCGCAATCTGAAGGCTTGAAAATCGAACAAATCAACTTGGCAAGTGGCCAACGTGAAGCTGCGATTCAAAAATCCGAAGGTGAGGCACAAGCTGTTATTAATGCCTCTAACGGTGACAAAATTGCCCAAATTAACCATGCCCAAGGTGAGTCTGAAGCCATGCGCTTGGTTGCAGAAGCCACAGCCGATGCCATTCGTTTGGTGGCTGCCGCCATCGAACAACCGGGTGGCAATGAAGCAATCAACTTAAAAGTCGCTGAACAATATGTTGAAGCTTTTGGTAAGTTAGCCAAAGAAAGCAATACTTTAATCATGCCTGCAAATGTGTCAGACATTGCAGGTTTGGTGTCTACTGGCATGAAAGTGATTCAATCACAATCCAAAGGCAACACCAACGCTTAAATGATGCTGCAATCAAAAAAGGCAAGCCTGAATCAGATTCAGCTTGCCTTTTTTTGTGGTTTTCTTTACGACTCAAATACCGCTGTTCCGTATGACAATACTTCAAATTTTGTCATGCTGTTTTGTTGATTTCCTGGCGTTTCGGCTAACGAAACGGTTTGTATTTTGACATTGATGATCATGTTCGCACCAAGTCGTTCTGCAGCTTCTTGCATTCTGACCAAGGAATCTCGACGTGCCAAATCAACCATCGCTTCATATGAGCCAATGCGCCCACCAAAAAGATTGCGCCAACCAGCAAGCCACTGCTTAAAATTCCCGCAAGACATCACGATGCAACCTGTGACCAATACACCATGATCAACCTCATAATTTGCAGGGATTGCTTTGCTGGTTAATAACACAATGTGTGCAACGTCTTGTTCTCTGACTTTCAATTGTTTGTGATGATTGATGGTTATCCAATAACCAAGCAGACCAGGAACAATAAAAAAAACAGCGAAAAAAACAATAATGAATGACATGGCTTTACCTCGCCTGAACCAACACGACTGCCGTTCCATACGCTAAGATTTCAGATGCCCCTGCTGCGATATTGGCAGTACTAAAACGCACATTGACAATAGCATTGGCACCAAAACGTCTGGCTTCTTGCTTCATTCTGTCAATGGCCTCTTGGCGAGACTCTTCTAACAACTCGGTATAGCCTTTTAATTCACCGCCCACCATATTTTTCAAACCAGCCATAATATCGCGACCAAAATGCTTTGCGCGTACTGTACTGCCTTGCACCAAACCCAAATGCTGTTGAATGACAAAGCCGGGAATGCTTTCAATATTGCTCAATAAAATACTCATGAACATCCTTTAAATTTTATTTAATTTTCACATGTGCCATTGTAAGGTGTATGCTTCACCAAAGTCACGCTATGCTGTTGTACTTTACAAACAACCCAATCCTATATGATTTTTTTGATTAATGACTGATTTCTGGCTCAAGTGCAGCCTCAGCGAGCCATGTTTGTAGTGCTGGCAATTGTAAAATCTGTTCACACCAAGCTTCACAGCCCTTAGGCATCGGCAAGCCATAGCTTTGCAGACGCAATACCATGGGCGCATAAAAAGCATCGACCACACTGAAGTGCTCACCCGCAAGCCAAGGTCCACCAAAGGTACTTAGGCCTTCACTTAATACATCGGCCAAACGTTGTAATTCTCGTTGTAATGGCGCATCAATCGCCGTGATACTTGTGCGCAATCGGGTATTAAAATTGCACTGCGTACGCATCACAGCGAAGCCCGAATGCATCTCAGATGCTGCACTTCTTGCCCAAGCACGGGCATTTTTGTCTTGTGGCCAAACATGAGAGAAATCTTCACCGATGTATTCACAAATGGCCAAAGAGTCCCAAATGGCATTGTCACCATCGAGCAAACACGGCACCAAACCGGTTGGTGAAAAGCGGCGAAAAGCCTCGTAACTGCTACCACCATCCACAAAAGAAGCTTGTTGCTCAAGAAACGGAATATCCAAAACCTTGAGCAATAGCCATGGCCGAAGCGACCATGATGAAAGATTTTTATTGGCAATCCAAAGTGTGTACATGGTGTGTCTTTCAGAAAGTAACTCGATTATCTTGCATTCAAGCAAGCAATATTGTTGCCCAGCTTGTGTTTCAGGATGCTTATTACGAAGCTTTTATTGTGCTGCTTCGCCAACGCAATTTCAAATAACCATCCAATAACATCAATAACAAACCCACAAAAATCAAGCCATACGTCCACAAGGCATTTTCTTGTAATGGTGAGTTTAAAATAAAAATGGCCAGAGCAAATAAAATCACAGGCTCTAAGTAGCTCAGCATGCCAAAGATGGTGACGGGAACCAGCCTTGCGCCCAATAAACTGAAGAACATGGCCAACGCGCTAAACAGCCCCAGCAATGGCAACATCACGGCAAAATAACCCAAATCCGACTGAATGACCGCCCAGTTAAAATCTTGCATCCACAACAAGACCAAAGCAAATGGCAAGATAATCACCAAATCCAATGTCATGCCGGTTAAAGCCGGCACTTGGGTAATTCGGCGCAGCACATAATAAATCGGGTATGTCCCAAAAATCCAAGCCGTTACCCATGAAAAAGTATGGGTTCGGAAAAACTCATTACCAACGGCCAGCAATGCCAATACCACCGCAACGGTTTGCAAGCGGCTTAACCGCTCCCCCAAAATAACACGTCCTGCAAACACCATCATTAAGGGAAATAGGAAATACCCCATGGCCACATCGACGCCATAGCCATTCACAGGCGCCCACATAAATAGCCACAATTGACTGGCGACAATGGGGGTTGGCAAGACAAATAAAAACCACTTTTGGTAGTTGGTGCCTAAGCGTTTGCAAAAGCCAAACATCTCACGCCAGCCTTGCAACACAAAGAGCAAGATAATCAAACCGACCAACATGGTCACCATGCGCCATGCAAAAACATCAGTACCACTTAATGGCTTTAGCCAATCGGCGTAAAGGTACAGTACCCCAAATAAAATATTGGAGCCCAATATTGCCAAGACCCCTTTTTGTACGTCGCTCATATTGATATTCTGATTGTAAAGTTAAGGTTAAATTATAAGGCTTTAGCCTTAGAATATTCTCGCTTAGTTTGTTATTTAATAGTATTTAATGATGATTACAATACACTTTTTGGTATAAAACCATGGCCAAAATCAGACTAGAACAAAAAGTTTAATCGCTGATTTTTTGGATAAAACTGCCCAAGCTCGCATGAGAAAGTTCGCCCAAATGTGACGCTTGCAGTTGCCCTGTTTTATCATAAAATAAAGTGGTGGGTAATAAACGCGAATCAACGCTTTTGCCCACACTGGCACTGCTATCCAAATACAGATTCTGCAATTGTAAGTTTTCTTGCTTCAAATACTGGTTAATTGCCGCTGCGCTTTCACCTTGGTTCACCAGTACAATCATCACATCGGGGTTTTGTGCTTGTGCAGCCTGTAAAATAGGCATCTCACGCTGACATGGTGGGCACCATGTTGCCCAAAGGTTTAATACAACGGGCTTGCCCTTTAATGCTGACAATTCTATCTTTTGTCCTGCTAAATTGCTTACCGTGATATTGGGCAAGTGCTTTTTCTTCTCTGCAGCATGCAATAAGCCAAAGCCCAACACACTCACCACAACACCAGCACCCACACTCAAACACAATGCTTTTTGGATTTGGCGTTGTTTAAAGCTCAGAATCATGGTAGCCACTGACAGCGCGACTAAGCCCCAAAGCCAATTCAAACCACCATCACGAATATTCAACATACCCAATGGGTTGTTTTGGTAATCTGGCCAATGCATCAGCACAAAAGCCAGTCTCGCAAAAATAAGCCCAAAAAAAGCCAAGGCAAAAATCTGCGTATCCAGCTTGGATTGCTGATGGCGCAACAAATACCAAGCCACCACATTCGCGGTCAATAAACTTATCAACACCACAACCCACACCATCGACAAAGCCAATGGCCCAATATTCAAACTTAGCAATTTGATGTTCCTTTTGGTATAAAAAAAGCCAAGCAAAGCTTGGCTCTTTCGCAAAAACAGTTTTATTTGATTCGTTTAAAAACCAAATCCCAAACGCCATGCCCTAAGCGAAGGCCACGAGCCTCAAATTTGGTTTCAGGGCGGTATGCCGGTTTCTCAACATAATCCACACCCGTATTTTCCAAGCAATCAAAACCAGACAATACTTCTAACATTTGTTCTGCATACTCTTGCCAATCGGTTGCCAAATGAATGTAACCACCAACTTTAAGTTTAGGCAATAACTTTTCAACAAAAGGAGCTTGAATCAAACGGCGTTTGTTGTGGCGTTTTTTGTGCCATGGGTCAGGAAAGAATACATGAATACCATCCAAGCCTTCATCAACAATCATGTTTTCCACGACTTCAACAGCATCGTGACGCATGACTTTAAGATTGGTCAATGACTTCTCATCAATCAGCTTTAATAAATTACCAACCCCTGGCGCATGCACATCAATCGCCAAATAGTCTTGTTCTGGCATAATGGCTGCAATGTCTGCCGTAGCAACGCCCATACCAAAGCCAATTTCCAAAATCTTAGGAGCGCTGCGTTTAAATACCGCATCCAGATCCAAGAAGTCTTCTTGGTAATCAACGCCCCAAACGGGCATAAACTCATCGATGGCTTTTTGTTGAGAAGGCGTCAAATGACCTTGGCGCAAAACAAAACTGCGAATACCACGTTTGTGGCTAACGGCATTGTCTGCTTCTTGTGTTGTTTCAACTGTGTCGTTTTGATTCAAATTCGTGCTCACTACAACTAAGGCTTAAAAGAAAGGCGTATCATGCCAGTAAATCTGTTTTTGCTCAAGAAAAACGCAGGATTAATGCGGTTTATTTTGCAGACTCTGTACCATTTCTTGCATGTCAAATCCACTGGGCTCTTGGTAAATTCGCAAGCCAAACTGAGGAATGATGGCAATCAAGTGATCAAAAATATCAGACTGAATCCGTTCATACTCATTCCAAACCGTGGTATTGGTAAAGCAATAGATTTCCAAGGGTACGCCTTTGGATGTCGGATCTAATTGACGCACCAGCAAACTTAAGTTCTCACGAACCTCTGGGTGATTGCGCAAATAAAAATACACATATGCACGAAATGTACCCAAATTTGTCAAATGGCGATTGTTGACATCATCCAACCCTTTTTCACGCAGGCCATTATTCCATTGCTTGATTTCTTTTTCTTTATTGCTCAGGTACTCTCGCAATACAGAAAACTGATTCATTTTGGCGTAGTCGGCTTCTGCTAAAAAACGCACACTGCTTTGATCAATATAAATGGGGCGTTTAATTCGACGCGCACCAGAATCACTCATGCCACGCCAGTTACGAAACGTGTCCGAAACCAAACGATTGGTTGGAATCACGGTGATGGTATTGTCAAAGTTTTGAACAGAAATCATGTGCAGCGACATGTCAATCACCGTACCATCGGCATGCAAAGCTGGCATCTCAATCCAATCCCCCACTCGCACCATGTCGTAAGACGAGACTTGCACACTGGCCACCAGTGACAAAATCGTGTTTTGAAAAATCAACATCAATACGGCAGCCAAAGCACCCAAACCAGCCAATAAGTTCATCACGCTCTTGTCCAGCACCACACCCAGCAACACCAAGAAACAAACAACATAAGCCACCAACGAAACCAATTGCAAATAGCCTTTAATCGGTTTTTTTTGTGCATCGACTCGCAATTCATACAACTGATTGGTACTACCCAAAGCAGCAGTAAACGACAAAGTCAGTGTTAACACAATCAACAGCTTCATCACCATTTGAATCACATGGGCAATGCTCAAATCCAAATAAGGCACATGCACAATGCCATTCAAAATAACCATGGCCGGAAAAACATTCACAAAACGCGAAATGGTACGTCCTTTAAGTAAGACCACCACCCAATTGGCACCTCTGTCTTGAAATGCACGTTGAATGCTTTTAACCACAATAAATTTCATGACAAAATTAATCGCAGCGGCCAACAACAGCAATGTGATAATGGCACTGAAAAATGCCATGGCTGGTGACTCTGGGAACCAATTTAATAAGCTCTTGTAATCAATTAAAGAGTACTCATGCAACTCATCCATTCATCAACCCTATATTTTAGTATTCAGTAATGCTCAATATTGTAAAGGCTAATGGGAATGCTGCCAAATTGCATTGGCATAATCCATTGTAAAGTTCCATCATGGCAATGACTGGCTTCTTTTCAATCGAAAAATACGGTACCCAGCGTTGAAACTTGAACGTCAAATCGAATCGTATTCTTTAACAGCCTAAAATACTCACTCGACATAAAATATGTTACAGTTACAGCCAGTAAACCTCTGATTATGATTGTTTTATTTAACTTTCCAAGAACACCAGTACAAAAGAAAGGTAAATGGGCATGGAAATTATCGTAATAGACACTGACATTGCGTGCATGAGCATTGCTAGCACCGACACAAATCCAACAAGATGCGAAACCCTCACCATTGATACCGAATATTATGCTACTGCGCACATTTATATTAACGAACCCATACCCGAAGAGATTATTCATCGATTTTCGGACCATCACGCCATGCAAGATGCCACCAAGATCCTCACCAAAATCATGCACTTTGAGAATGGACAATTGCTGATTGCAGGGGCTGAGTATTTTAAACAACACGCGACGAAAACAGGCTTCAAGGGCATTAACATCCCCAAAGGAACATACAAAGTCAGTGTTTATCCTCTTAACTCGGAAGAGATGTCAATGGACACTCATATTGCCCAACAATTATCGCAAGCCATTCAAAACGACGCAGTTTTGGCATTGGGCGAAAAACAATACTTGAAAAGCCAGTGGCTACAAAAAAGATTCATCGACGAAGGCTGTTTCTTATTTTTTGTCTGCACCATCGCCCTTATTATTGCATTGTTTACCCTTAATTGGCTGTATAAGCTCTTTGCACTGGGTATCTACATACTCTCATTTTTTCTGTTTTCAGCCATCTCAAAAAGCAAAGCCTTACAAACCTTAAGCCATATCCAACAGCAACATGAGAGCCAGTGGATATATGATTTTATTATCCACTTAGAGCCACTTAATCATGTCGACCAAACAGTTACAAAAATTAACGGCGACAAGCCAACAACATCATGAAATAAATGTTTTTGACGAACCAAGCCCAAACCGGAGTTTGTATGGCACCCATATCTAAACCTGAACAAGCGAAGTGCTACATCACATCACTGTCTTTGCAAGCAAGACACAGTCAAAAGCACATCTTGGCATGGATTGATGATTTGATTTTAAAATCTGCATCAACTGGCATTTGTGTCGAAGACAAACATGCACACAAAAATCAATATTCCACCACAAAGCCACCATCACCACCGATTATGCCGCTGACCCAAGCCAGTGATATTTTGACTTTTGAAGGCAATCAAAATTGGCCCAACTGGTTTTGTCAAGAATGCATTGTTATGGGCAGCCTGAAAAAAGACATTGTGCCAATTGATTTATTTTTCTTGTATGACTGTAATCCTGATAATGCCTATGGACATGGTGATTATGATCGGTTTTGCCAACACATTTTATCGCATTACGATTGGGCGATTTTTTCATACTTTACAACATATGGTTCCGGCTTAATCAGCTTTATCACCAACGATGAAAAACTGCACGAAGCCGTAAATGCTGTTTCCAACCTTCACATTGTGAAGCAGTATGATTTGCCCTATGCCGGCATGGCGCAGTTAAAAACTGCCACTTTTTATGATTATGATGGCCAGTGGCTATTACCGCTTTTGCTAGCAAAAGAGCGCAAAGAAGCCTTGCCTTTATTGCTGTGTAGCATCGATTTAGATGAATCAAGTTATGCCATTTTTGACCACATGCAAGCAGAATACATTTCTGGTCGCTTCAATTATTCCAAACACACAGAAAAATTGAAACTCATCGCAACATGGCAAAGAAAACCTGCTGCACATTATTTACCAGTAATACAGTTTCAAGTCTATGAGATCATTGATTTAGAAGCATACGACAGTTTGTGGGCGCGGCTTAGCAGTGGCTCTATTGTAGACTGTGTGGTTTCTGGCGATTGCGACCTAGTCACCTTAAAGCAATATAGCCTACAACAAGACGCATACCATGATTTGGCTTATTTTATTGAGAACCATACTTTAGCTTCATGGGCTTATGATTGTTTTTATGGTGGCGGTGCCGATGAGCACATGGGTATTTTCTCCGCCAAAGACAGCCAGATTACTGAGCACTTTTGGCAATTATTGGGGCAAAATGCACAAAAAACCATACAATCCCAATTGCATTCAGTTGTTTCCTATGCTCCACAAGAATGTTGGCAATGGCCGCTTTTATTCAGTGATGAAAAACCCTTGATTTTATGCCAAATCGGCAAAGCGGCTTACTACAGGCTTTGGTCCGATTCAGAAGAAGAATGGATAGACAATACGGTTTGGTATGAACATATATTGACTCATTTAACCTTATTAACCGCATTTGAAGTGGGTGAAACCACTTACCAAATTCATGTGCTTGATGATGAAGCGGCTTATGCCAAATTGTGTGATACTTGGGTATTACACCCCATTGTACAAGCTGTTTTTGCACCTGACTGTAATGTAGCAGCCTTAAAAAAGACATTAAGTGAAATCAGCTATTACAGCTCAGAGCGTTTAAACCAAGTAGCCAGTTGGATGTTATCCAAATACGATGATGAAGGTTCGATTTATTTTTATGCCAAAAAAACAGAAAATATACAAATGTTCAATGATTTATTGACCAAGGACAGTACTAGCAATGCACCACAAGTCAGCCGATTTTAAGAAAAATCCCACATTCATCTTTGCCCATGCCAAGATGAAACTGCTCAAAAGGCAGCCTATCAACTGACCCCAACAAGACATTCACAAAAAAACCCAGCCGAAGCTGGGTTTTCATTTTTTCATAGCCGAATATGAATTAGTTTTTCTCTTGGTCAACCAATTTGTTTTGTGCAATCCAAGGCATCATCGCACGCAATTGATTACCCACCACTTCGATTGGATGCTCAGCATTCATACGACGACGTGCTGTCATTGAAGGATAGTTCGTGTTGCCTTCTTGGATGAACATTTTAGCGTATTCACCAGATTGAATGCGGTACAATGCTTTTTTCATGGCTGCTTTGGTTTCTGAAGTCACCACTTCAGGACCAGTCACGTATTCGCCGTATTCAGCATTGTTTGAAATTGAGTAGTTCATGTTCGCGATACCGCCTTCGTACATCAAATCCACAATCAATTTCAACTCATGCAAACACTCAAAGTAAGCCATTTCAGGTGCATAACCAGCTTCAGTCAATGTTTCAAAACCAGCTTTTACCAACTCAACAGCGCCACCACACAATACTGCTTGTTCACCGAACAAGTCAGTTTCTGTTTCTTCACGGAAGTTGGTTTCGATAACGCCACCTTTGGTGCCACCGTTAGCAGCAGCATAAGACAATGCAACATCACGTGCTTTACCTGATTTGTCTTGGTAAACAGCGATTAGCGTTGGTACACCGCCGCCTTTTTTGTATTCGCTGCGTACAGTATGGCCAGGGCCTTTAGGCGCAACCATTACCACATCAATGTCATCACGAGGAATGATTTGGTTGTAATGAATATTAAAGCCATGAGCAAAAGCCAAAACTGCGCCTGATTTTAAGTTGTCTGCAATGTCTTTGTTATACACTGCTGGTTGATTTTCATCAGGAAGCAAAATCATAACCACATCAGCCGCTTTGGTTGCTTCAGCAACTTCACGAACATCATGGCCTGCCGCAACGGCTTTTTTCCAAGATGCACCCGATTGACGCAAACCAACAATCACATTAACGCCAGAGTCTTTCAAGTTAGCTGCGTGAGCATGGCCTTGTGAACCATAACCAATAATCGCAACGGTTTTACCTTTGATCAAAGATAGGTCTGCGTCTTTATCGTAATAAACTTTCATGTGTTTTCCTCTGAATAACAAATTCAATTTTGAGTGTTCAAAATCTATATAAAATAATTAAAAATAACGTTAGGTATACTGAGGATACTTATTGTCTATTTGAACCAATAAGCATCCTGAAAACTTAAATGCGTAAAATACGCTCGCCACGGCCAATGCCAGCAGCGCCAGTACGAACCGTTTCTAAAATAAGACTATTGCTAATGCATTCAATAAACGCATCTAGCTTTTCGGTTGTACCTGTAATCTCGATGGTATAAGCCTTGTCTGTCATGTCGACAACATGGCCACGGTAAATCTCAGTCATGCGCAACAATTCATCACGGTCTTTACCAATGGCGCGGATTTTAATCAACATCAATTCACGCTCAACAAAACGACTTTCATTTAAATCAATGACTTTGACCACTTCAACCAATTTATTCAATTGCTTGGTGATTTGCTCAATAATGTCGTCATTGCCTCGTGTAGATAAAGTCATGCGTGACAAAGTTGGATCTTCGGTTGCAGATACTGACAATGAGTCAATGTTGTAACCCCGTGCTGAAAACAAACCCACCACTCGTGACAATGCACCAGCTTCATTCTCTAAAAGAATCGATAAAATATGTCTCATTATGGTACGCTCCGCATATCATAGTCCCGATCATGAACACTGTTAACATCTGAGTCAGCCAGTGTCTCTCTCATGTGAGCTGGTAACACCATCTCATCCAAACCTTTGCCGTTGCCCACCATTGGGAAAACGTTTTGGGTTTTATCGGTAATAAAATCCATGAATACCATGCGATCTTTCATCGCAAATGCTTCGCGAAGTGCCGGCTCGACATCAGATGTTTTATCGATGCGCATCCCCACATGGCCATAAGCTTCAGCCAATTTCACAAAATCTGGCAATGAGTCAAAATACGATTCTGAATAACGGTCTTGGTAATAAAATTCTTGCCACTGCCTTACCATCCCTAAATAGCCATTATTCAAATTCACCACTTTAACCGGTAGGCGGTATTGGAAACAAGTCGACAGTTCTTGAATATTCATTTGAATAGAACCTTCACCTGTAATACAAGCCACATCGCGTTCAGGATTGGCAAGTTTCGCGCCCATGGCATAAGGCAAGCCCACACCCATCGTACCTAAACCACCTGAGTTCAACCACTGACGCGGATGCTCAAATGGATAGTATTGGGCTGCAAACATTTGGTGCTGGCCCACATCAGAACTTACCAATGCATTGTTATTGGTCACTTTAGCCAGGGTTTGTACCACGTATTGTGGTTTGATGATTTCGTCTTCGTTATCGAACCACATGCACAAACGACTGCGCCACAACTCAATATTTTTCCACCATTTCTCCAAACTGGCTTCATTCAAATGCATTGATTTCTCGCGCCACAAACCAATCATTTCTTCTAACACCAACTTCACATCACCCACAATGGGAATATCCACTTTCACGCGCTTGGCGATACTCGACGGATCCACATCCACATGGATAATTTTCTTTGGTGTATCTAAAAATTTGCTTGGAACAGAAATCACTCGGTCGTCAAAACGGGCACCCAAAGCCAAAATCACATCAGCGTTTTGCATGGCCAAGTTAGCCTCGTACATACCGTGCATGCCCAACATACCAATAAATTGGCGATCCGAACTTGGATAAGCGCCCAAGCCCATCAAGGTACCCGTACAAGGCGCACCTGTCATGCGAACCAATTCGATTAATTCATTGCTTGCATTGCCAAGCACAACGCCACCACCAAAATAAATCAATGGGCGCTTTGCACTGGCCAACAATTGCATGGCTTTTTTAATTTGCCCTGTATGGCCTTTGGTTGCAGGCTGATACGAACGAATGTGTACGCTCTCTGGGTATTTGAATTTCGCCACGGTTTGCGTGATGTCTTTTGGAATATCAATCACAACAGGGCCAGGTCGACCCGTCTGAGCAATGTGAAACGCTTTTTTGAAGGTTTCTGCCAAGTCGTTGATATCAGTCACCAGAAAGTTGTGTTTCACACATGGTCGAGTAATGCCAACCATATCCACTTCTTGGAAGGCATCCGTGCCAACAACGGGCGTACCCACTTGACCTGAAATCACCACCAAAGGAATGGAATCTGAATAAGCAGTTGCAATGCCGGTTACGGCATTGGTCGCACCAGGACCTGAGGTCACCAATGCCACACCCACTTTTCCTTGACTAGACCGTGCATAAGCATCGGCAGCATGGACCGCTGCTTGCTCATGACGAACCAATATGTGTTTGAATGCTTTTTGTTGGAAGATGGCGTCGTAAATCTCTAGAACTGCACCACCTGGATAACCAAAAACGTACTCTACGCCTTCGGCTTGTAGACATTGCACAATCATTTGTGCGCCGGATAGATTCATACAACCCTCTTATTATTCATGTAAATAGATAGGTGTTAAGTGTTTTACCGATGCAAAAGTTATGCGCAATTTGATAATGACGATTTAGGGTACGTACTTACCAAATTTAGGGGTAACAACAAACTCGACACAAACAATCTACTTAGATGGTTAGGTATTAAAATTTGAATAAACACAATATCGCAACGCACAAAAATTCGCAAGCCGTCAAAATATGACAATATGATTTACAACAAACAAAGCACAAAAAAAAATGCCATTAAAGATAATTTAATAGCATTTTTAATCAAAAAAAAATTATTCTTACTTTGAAAAAACCACAAATACAAAAATCAATAGCACAATCTATTTAATTGACGTTTAGTAAAATTTTTGATTATTAACAATAGATCAAATAAGACAATATGTCTAATTTACAATAAAAGCATTGGCACCAACCAAACCAGCAGCCTGATTTAACATGTCCAAGCCCAAATACTCATCCGTTAAATTGACTGCATTCACCAACACAGGCAAATGACTTAAGGCTTTCACTGTCGCAATGGCCTCAAGGTCTAAACGGTATTGGCGACGACGACTAAGACTTAATGTACCACTCTCACCCAAAATAATTTGATGATTACCGCATATGGCGATGTGCTCAGCTGCAATCAACCAATCATCAACTTGATGGTGCTTATCTTTGCACAGAACAACAGGCGTATTCAAACGCCCTATTTCCTTTTGCAATGTTCGATTCTCCATCAACTCACCGCCAAGATACAAGACATCTGCATCCGCTTTTAAAACAGAGTCCAATTGACGAACATCACGAATGCGCACAAAGACAGGCTTATTTTGAGCATGCCAAACAGCAATGCTTTTTTGAATATTCGTCATGGTTTCTTTTTCTGCTTGTAAGTTACTGGCATCATAAATATAAGACGACTGGAAAAACGGATCCAAATACACAGCCTGACTGGCTTCTTTTAATGCGGCAGCATCATTAATGTGTTTTTTTTCAATAACAACCTGACCGTCAGAACCAATCACCACACCGCGCACCGTCAACAAACTGTCTTCTTGCTGCGCTTCGCGACTAATAATCCGCCAATCATGCAAAATCCTCAAAGCCTGCTCAACCTCAGGCAAGGATTTAAAATGGTGAATGTCCAAGATTCGTTCATCACCCAAAGCACCAATAATCACACGCTCAGCACCGCGTGAGATATGCTCTTGCAAACCTGACTGTCGAATTTTCGCCACCACATGGTCAATGGCATCTGTCGATGCATTTTTTTTCATGACAATAATCATTTACCACATCCTATACAAAATGGAATCAACACCACGATAAGCCAACAGATCCGCAATATTGATTTGAATACGAAATATTATAGAGCAAGCTTGCTTAAGTTTCGAAAAAAGGATTGCTGCAAATTATAAAAACATTGCATGGCATAAATAGGTCACAAAAAGCCGCTTTGCGGATTCTCTGCATTTCACACCCATGATTTACACATTAAGGCATGCCAAAATCCCAAACTTATGATAGTTTTATTACGGGATAAAAGCATGTTACTCATTAATGCTTTGGAATAACAAGTTTAGAATACTGATGACTTTATTTTGAATCGGAATTTTGTCGCCCACCACTCCAAATACTTTAATGCATGTTGGTTTTTAGGCAAAAAAAGCATTAAAAAATGGTTTTAAAGCGACAAAAAAACATTAATTTCATATAAAAGCAAAGAATTACCAATCATTATTTGTGTAAAACAACTAAAATCTTTACAATGCCCGACTGCTTTTATTTTCTTAACACCTTCGTCAACATCAGACAGCAATGGGAGTAATTGATGAAAAAATTATGGCTCGTTAATCTTGTTTCTTTGGCCTTATTATCCGCCTGTGGTGGTAACTCACAAGAACAATCAAACCAAGATACTTCACCAGCAGCATCAAGCAGTGAATCTAGCAGTACTGAATCCGCCAGTACTCTGCCTGAAACCGATACTTTAAATATTTACAATTGGTCAAATTATGTTGACGAAAGCACAGTGACTGACTTTGCCAAACAAAACAACATTCAATTAAACTACGATTTGTACGAAAACAATGAATCTCTTGAAGCCAAAGTACTGACTGGCAAATCAGGTTATGACTTAGTTGTTCCAGGCATTGCTTTTGTCCCTCGACAAATCCAAGCTGGCGCTTATCAAAAAGTCGATAAGAGCCTGATTCCAAACTACAAGAACATTGACCCTGCCGTGTTAGAAATGATGGCAACAGCAGACCCTGGTAATGAATATGCTGTTCCTTACTTCTCAGGCGTAAACACCATCGCGATTAACGTTGACAAAGTGAAGGCTGCCTTAGGAACTGACACATTACCTGAAAACGAATGGGATTTAATCTTCAAAAAAGAATACACCCAAAAGTTAAAATCTTGTGGTATTAGTTTGTGGGATACCCCTAGCGAGATGTTCCCATTGGTATTGAACTACATGGGCAAAGACGTCAAAGGCGAAAGTCCTGATGACTTAAAAGCGGCAGCAGCCGTTTTACATGAAATTCGCCCTGATGTTAAACGCTTTAGCCCAGCTGTTATCGATGAATTGGCCCGTGGTGACATTTGTATCACCGTTGGCAATGGCGGCGACATGAACATGGCCAAAACCCGCGCTAAAGAAGCCAAAAACGGCGTTAATATCGAAGTATTAACACCCAAAGGCATGGGCTTTTGGGTTGAGTCTTGGTTAATTCCAGCGGATGCTAAAAATGTACGCAATGCACACAAATACATTGATTACACTTTGGACCCAAAAATCGCAGCCAAAAATGGTGATTTTGTGACTTTTGCTCCTGCCAGCGCACCGGCCAAAGCATTGATGAACCCTGAATTCGTCAATTCTCGTTCTATCTTCCCAACTACCGAAGATATTAAAAATGGCTTTGCAATGCCGCAAATGAGCGATGAAGCGAAAAAAGTTTCTACCCGCTTATGGCAAAACTTAAAAATGAACCAATAATTCATTTTGAAAAAAAAAGACACCTCAAGGTGTCTTTTTTTATCGTCAAATACATTTTCTTACCCATACCAAAATCTAAGCTTCACGTTAATTAGTTCTATTAAAAACGCCTATTAAAAATGGGAGGATTACCAAATAACCCCAGCACCAAGACTAAATAATAAACTAAATATTACTAATCCATAAAACATTCTAAAGAA
>JASLBZ010000185.1 GCA_030146285.1 Neisseriaceae bacterium
GCATGATGGACGTTTATTTATCTTATCAATCCAATCAATTGAATAAACAAATGCGCATCCTGACAGTAATTACCATTATATTCATGCCCTTAACACTTATATCCAGCATTTATGGCATGAATTTTACCAATATGCCTGAGCTAGAGTGGCGTTATGGTTACTATGCTGTCTTGGCAATCATGGTCATTATTGCTATTGTCTTACTGAGAATATTTTCCAAACGCCATTGGCTTTAAAATAACAATGAGACAAAGAATTCCATCATGACAGAACAAGAACGCTTGGCATTAACAGCAAATGCACCACAACATGAACTTTCCATGTCCGTTTTAATGACGCCTGACATGGCCAATTTTTCAGGCAATGTTCACGGTGGTGACTTGCTAAAACTACTTGATCAAGTCGCATATGCATGCGCTAGCCGCTACTGTGGCTTTTACACGGTGACGTTGTCTGTGGATAAGGTCACCTTTAAAGAGCCGATTTATGTTGGTGAATTGGTCACTTTCTTGGCTTCAGTAAACCATGCCGGCAACACATCTATGGAAGTGGGTATTCGTGTTGAAGCACAGAACATCCGCACTCGAAAAATTCGCCACACCAATAGTTGTTATTTTACAATGGTGGCCATGGATGAAGGCAAGCCAGCATCAGTGCCGCCATTAGAGCTGAGTACAGACATTCAGCATTGCCGTTTTCAAGCTGCTAAAAATCGCAAAGCAATGAGCATTGCGACTGCTAATAGCACAACCTCTTGCGATGGATTGTAATCCTATGTTTACTGGAATTGTACAAGGTGTTGGCACCTTAATTGAAGTCAAAGACCAATATGATGGCATTCGCACTCACGTGGTGAAGCTGCCTGAGAACATGGCTGAACACTTACAAATCGGCGCCTCTGTTGCCCACAATGGTTGCTGTCTCACCATCACAGAATTCACCAACAATATTGCTTCTTTTGATTTGATCGCATCGACTTTGGCTTTAACCAATTTAGGGCAACTGCAAACGGGTGACAAAATCAATCTTGAACGTGCTGCTCGCTTTGGTGATGAAATTGGTGGCCACCTTATGAGTGGACACATCACCTGCACCATTCCCATTTCACGCATTGAAATCCAAGGTGACAATCGCACCATTTGGTTTGCTTTAAATAATACAATTCGCCCTTATATACTCAGTAAAGGTTTTGTGGGCTTAGATGGTTGTAGCTTGACCATTGGCGATGTCAATGAAGATGAATTCAATGTGCATTTGATACCAGAGACCCTTTTGCGTACTTTGTTTTCCAGTCGCCAAGTTGGGGATGATATCAACGTTGAGTTAGATCCACAAACACAAGCCATTGTCGATACAGTCAGCCGCATTTTGGCACAAAAAAATTAAACAGCACTTCACAGAATATTGAATAGAAAGAAGAAACATTATGGCGATTTCGACCATTCCAGAAATCATTGCAGATATCAAAGCCGGTAAAATGGTTATTTTAACGGATGCGGAAGACCGTGAAAATGAAGGTGATTTGGTGATGGCTGCCCAGTTTGTAACGCCAGAAGCCATTAACTTCATGATTAAACATGCCCGAGGCTTGGTTTGCTTGCCCATGAACAATGCCATGGTTGACCGTTTGGGCTTACCAATGATGACCCAACAAAATGGTGCACGTCACGGTACCAACTTCACAGTATCAATTGAAGCCAAAAATGGCATTAGTACAGGCATCTCTGCAGCGGATCGCTCACACACCATTCAAACAGCAGTATCTGCAAATTCAGTGGCTGACGATATTGTTCAGCCTGGACATATTTTCCCACTGCGCTCACAAGACGGTGGCGTGTTGGTTCGCGCAGGTCATACGGAAGCCAGCGTTGATTTATCCATCTTATCGGGTTTGACACCAGCAGCTGTGATTTGTGAAATCATCAGCGATGATGGCACCATGGCGCGCATGCCGCAATTGGAAAAATTTGCACAAGAGCACGACCTTAAAATTGGTACCATTGCTGATTTGATTGAATACAGAAGCCGAACAGAAAGCCTCATTGAAGACATGGGTCACCACCGTGTCCAAACACCTTGGGGTGAGTTTGACCAATACATTTATGTCGATAACTTATCTGGTGAAACCCATTTGGCTTTAGTCAAAGGTGAATTATCACCTGAAAAAGAAGTATTGGTTCGCGTGCATGAGCCTTTGAGCGTGATGGATTTCATCACTCCAAATCCAGGCCACTCTTGGACTGTCCCTCAAGCTTTGGCAGAAATTCAAAAAGCCGATGCTGGCGTTGCTATCTTATTGCACCGCCCTGAAACAGGTTCTGATCTATTGGATCGCTCATTGCCTAAAGGTGCCAATCAAGCGATCAAATGGGATAGCAAAACCTATGGTATTGGTGCACAAATCTTGTCCAATTTGAATGTTAAAAAAATGCGTGTACTGGGTAAGGCCTCTGCCTTATCTGGCTTAACCGGTTTTGGCATTGAAGTGGTTGGCTTTAAAGCTTCAGCAGACGAAGAATAATGTTCTGAACAATACAGGCTGCCTGAACATGTGGCAGCCTTTTGTTTTTCTAAAAAGGAAAAAACATGATTGATCACATTGAATGGCATACCGATGAAGAATATCCAAGCGATGTTCCAACAGAAAATGCCTTAAATCACATGGGATTTTATTGGGCATGGGCTGTGAATAAAGATTTGGTTCACCCCCAACTTGCACAAGAAATGACCAAACATTTGGATGCCATTAAAAACCGTGAGATGACGGGTAAAAAATGTGTTTCTGAATATTTGGGCAAACACTTACAACTGAGTTTTTTTAATGAAATAGGTGAACGTTTCACAGCCTTTTATTATGAAGATGAAGAAGAAGGTTACGGCAATTTCATCCATGACTATGTTGATACTTTGGATATCGAATCATTGCCATCAATGTACCACGCCGAAGATGGCTGGGAAAACTATGATAAACTTGCCCCTGTTTTTGACCGCGCATATGATGAGTGGTTTAAATCCTTGAAACATTAAGACTTCACAAAAAGGATGAGCATGAAGTTAATCATTCTAGACAGAGATGGCGTCATCAATAAAGACCGAGATGATTTTGTTAAATCCATAGACGAATGGGAAGCATATCCCGAAAGTTTGGATGCCATTGCCTTGTTAACACAATCAGACTACACCGTTGTGGTTGCTACCAATCAATCTGGTATTGGTCGTGGCTACTTTAGTATGCAAGATTTAAATGCCATGCACACCAAAATGCACCGCTTGGTTCAACAAGCCGGTGGCACCATTGATGGCATTTGGTTTTGCCCACACACCGCAGCACATGATTGTGATTGCCGCAAACCGAAACCAGGCATGGTTCAAGATATCTTCAACCGATATTCAGGTGCCAAAGCCGAAAAAACATTTTTGGTCGGCGACAGCTTGCGTGACTTACAAGCCATTGACGCTGTGGGTGGTTTGCCCATTTTGGTCATGACTGGTAAAGGTCAAAAAACACTTGAAAAAGAAGCTGACAGTCTTCCAGAAAATACCCAAGTATTTGCCAATCTAATGGATTTTGCCAAGCATTTAACCCAGCCCAAAACAGATAACAAGGGGCAAGAATGATTTGGCTACGCAATATTGCCTATTGGTTTTCTTTACTGGTTTTCTCTGTTGCTTTGTTTCCATTCGTCTTGGCCAGTGCTTTTGTATCTCGCAAAACAACCCATCGCTTAGCAAGCTTTTGGGCCTGTAGTAATGCTGATTTATTAACGTTTTTCGTTGGGCTAAATTACCGAGTCACCGGACAAGAGAACATCCCAACAGAAGCATCTATTATTTGCTCAAAACATCAATCGGGCTGGGAAACATTGGTTTTACAACAAGTTTTCCCACCTCAGGTATTTGTCGCCAAAAAATCTTTATTTTGGATTCCCATCTTTGGTTGGGGGTTGTGGTTAATCAAAACCATTGGCATCGACCGCAATGACCGAAACAAAGCTGCCAGTCAGATTGTAAGTCAAGGTTTGGAACGCAAAAAAGAAGGTTATTGGATTACCATTTTTCCAGAAGGCACACGCATCGCACCCGGACTTCGTGGTCGTTACAAATTGGGCGCGGCTCGCATGGCAAAGCAATTGGAAATGAATATTGTCCCTGTTGCCCTCAATAGCGGTGAGTTTTGGCCAAAAAATTCTTTTTTGAAATATCCAGGCACCATCGATATCATCATTGGCCCTCAAATCCCCCATACCTTAGGCGGACCTGAGGTTTTAATGCAAACCTGTGAGACATGGATTGAAACCCAACAAGTGCTCATCAATGGTCGAGGTCCTTTTGCCAAAGCTGTCAAATTGCATGATCACGATGAAACAGCATAAACATTGAATCAAACGATTTTACAAAAACAAAACACCCCCGAAAGGAATACCCCATGCGTTTACTTCATACCATGTTACGCGTCGGTGATTTAGACAAATCATTGGCATTTTATCA
>JASLBZ010000215.1 GCA_030146285.1 Neisseriaceae bacterium
TTGAATACCAAGAGCAGTTTTTGCATCACTGTTTTGGGCAAAAGCGGTGTATCGCATGGGTTGACCAAGACAGTTTGCGTACTAGCGGGCATGACCAAACTGGCACTGTAAATACCGGCTAATGGCCCTTGGCGATAAAATTCAGGCACATCTTTGACAACCATCAGGTTGCGGGTGCGGTAGTCTTCGGTGTTTTCATTGGCGCTGATAATCAAAGGGTCTGCCAAATCTTCTAGCCTTTCAATGGCATAATCAACAAAAGCTTTGTTTTTAAAAAGCATTAAGCCTTTGTTTTGATAGGACATGCGCCGACCTTCGCCGCCTGCTAATACAATCGCTGCTGGCTTATTCATGGTGCATCCATTTTTCTTTTTGTTGCGTATCCGATGCCTTGGCTTCTACCCAATTAGACGATTCATCGGTAAACGTTTCTTTTTTCCAAAAAGGTGCTTCTGTTTTTAAGTAGTCCATGACAAATTCACATGCCAAAAAAGCGTCTAAGCGGTGTTTCGAGGCAACTTGAATCAAAACAATATTGTCTTGTGGCTTCAGTGAGCCAATACGATGGCGCACAGAAATGGCTTGAATGGCCCATTTTTTTGCAGCTTTTTCAATGATTTGTTGAATAGCAGCTTCAGTCACATTCGGGAAATGCTCTATGTACAGCGTTTTGAGTTGTATGTCATAATCAAGTTGGCGTACCTTACCTAAAAAGTTAACAATAGCACCGCTGTCCTGATGAAAATGAGCAAATTCCTCTACACATTTGGCATGGCTAAATTCATGCTTGGTAATGTTAATATCAATGTGCATATTAACCCCCAGTCACTGGCGGTAAAAATGCAATGGCATCACCGTCCTTGATGTCGTGGTGTCCATGAATGATTTGATTGTTAATGGCAATTTTAAATATTTTTTCATCAGCCAGTGCTAACTGCCATTGTTGGTTTCGGCTTCGCAATTGCTGAAGCAAAGACAAGCTATCACCTTGATTCCAAGTTAAATCTTCTTGTTCGCATTGTAAGTCATCTTTTAAGCGGCCGAAGTATTGAATGTGAATCATATAAGTACCCAGTAAGATTTTAATTCATACTAATAACTTTATGACAATTATCCAATACCTATTTTGGCTAATGGGGTAACATCTTTAGATGTATTAAAATACAGGCTAACAATACGAAAGGTTTGATGATAAATGAATGAGCTAACCCATTTTAATGATAGTGGCCAAGCACACATGGTCGATGTAGGCGCAAAAGAAGTCACAGAGCGTACCGCCATTGCCTCAGGAAAAATTCATTTGTCCGAAATGGCTTTTCAAGCCTTAAAAGAAGGCAATAGCAAAAAGGGCGATATTTTGGGAGTTGCTCGGATTGCGGCGATTATGGCCGTTAAAAAAACCCATGATTTGATTCCATTATGCCATCCTTTAATGATTACCCATGTTGATGTGCTGTTTCATTTGGATGCAAATCAACATGATGTGCACATTGAAGTCACCACAAAAAACAGTGGTAAAACAGGTGTGGAGATGGAGGCTTTAACCGCTGTTTCTGTTGGTTTATTGACCATATATGACATGCTAAAAGCCATTGACAAAACCATGGTCATTGATGGCATTTCGCTTTTGGAAAAAATAGGTGGGCGTTCAGGACATTGGATTCGATGAAAAATTGGCTTAAGAAACTGGATGAGGTTTTGCTTAGGCGTCACAAGCTTTCCACGGTATTGATGATATTAATCGGTATGTGGTTAATGGGTGCTGTTGTTCTGGTGGGATTGTCATTGAACACCTCTTGGCACCTTGAAGACAGAGGCATTGCCATTAATGAGGCTGGCAGTTTAAGAAAGCGTGTCTTTCACATTATGCTATTGGTTAAACTTGAACCCGATTCAAAGGCATTATTAAATGAGCATCAAGAATTTAACCGCATTTTAAATAATTTAAAAGCATTGCCTGGCAATAGTTTGACCACGAAAGCCAATTATAAAATCCTACAAGAAGAAATCGAGAGCATTCAAGAAGAATTCAATACTTTCTGGCAAGAAACCCTCTCTTATCGAAACAGTAATACCGAATCTTTGTCCGGTTATTTGAAAAGATCAGAAGCATTGACCTCAAGAATCAACAAAATGGTTGAAATTATTGAACATGACAATACGGCCAGCATCCGTTTTTTAAATTTGCTGCAAGGCATGTTTATCTTAATGGCCATTTTCTCTGCTGTGGTTTCCATTCGATTATTGAAATATTTTGTGATTTCTCCGTTATTACAATTGAATGATGGTATTGAAAAAATCAGTGAAGGTGATTTGAACACCCACATTGTTGCCAATATGAACAATGAATTTGGGCAAGTGACCCGTGGATTCAATCAAATGGCATCTCGATTAAACCACATGTACGATGAACTTGAAGAGATGGTTTTCAACAAAACGGTAGCCTTGCGTAAGCGCAATTATGAATTGGCTTTTTTAAATGAAGTGTCCATTATTTTTCAAGATCACCATGAAGTTAACTTATTAGCACAGGTGTTTTTAGAGAAAATTTTGTCTTTTAGCGATGCCAAAGCCGGTGCTGTTCGCATGGTGAATAAGAATAAAAACAAACTAGAAATCATCAGTAGCAGTGGTTTGCCAGAAGAAGTTTTGTATTCAAGCTGGTGTAATCGCATTGATGCTTGTTATTGTGGGCAAACATCACCCGAAACCCAAACCATTTCATTTGATTTAAGCCAAGATGTGCAAGATGAGTCTATTTTGTGTTTTCGCAACCAATTAGAGCGATTGACCACATTTCCCATCTTAATTGGGGATGAAAAAATAGGCATGATCAATCTTTTTTTCGATGGCAATAACAATGTCGATGCTGAAAAAGCCGCTTTGATTGAGACCGTTTCACTGCAATTTGGCATGGTGATTGAAGGCTTGCGCTTGAATCAACTGGACAAGCAAATGGCGGTTTTAGAAGAGCGAAACCTCATGGCGCAAGGTTTACATGATAGCATCGCTCAGTCTTTGTCCTTTTTGAACATGCAAGTTCAAATTTTAGAGCAATCTTTAAGCAAGCAAAATGAACAAAAGATTCGCCAAAGCATGGACTTTATTCAAGAGGGTGTACAAGGATGTTACGAAGATGTGCGAGAATTGCTATCAAACTTTAGAGTACGTTTAACGCGTGGCAGCTTTTCCGATTCGGTGAAGTCGGTTATCGATCGCTTTGAGCGACAGGCAAATGTCAAAGTCAGTTTGCAAATACATGACAATAGCAGCGAGTTAGAACCAGAAGAGCAATTGCAAGCCGTATTCATCTTACAAGAGGCATTGTCCAATATTCGTAAGCATGCCAAAGCCAGTCGAGTGGACGTTTATATTGTGCATGTGTATAAGAATTTTAAAATGGTTATCAGTGATGATGGTGTCGGCTTTGACATGCAAGAACTGCTTGAAAAAGAGGAGCAAGGGCATGTGGGCACAGTGATTATGAAAGAACGAGCCAGTAAGGTAGATGGTTTATTAACCATTTACTCCATGCCAGATGAGGGCACAGAAATACAATTTATTATTACAAAAAAATCAGAATCCAAAGAGGTCAATGAATGACAAGCCCAATAGAAGCCGTACAACAAAAAGCCAAAGTCTTATTGGTCGATGACCATACCTTGTTTCGCACAGGATTGCGATTTTTAATCGACAACAGCGATGATTTAGAAGTGATTGGTGAAGCAACCGATGGTTTGGATGGTGTGAAGTTAATGCAGCAATTAAACCCAGATGTGGTGTTGTTGGATATCGATATGCCCGTGATGAAAGGCATTGAAGCATTGCCTTTGATGCTCAATCACAACCCTCAGTTAGCGATATTAATGCTCACCGTTTCCGAGGACAGCAACGATTTAACCGAGTGCATGCGCTTGGGTGCACGTGGTTATCTGTTAAAAAACATTGATACCCAATTTTTATTGCGCAGTATCAATCGGAGCTTAGAAGGTGACAGTGTGTTGTCACCTGAAATGACGACCAAGTTAATTGCCCGATTAAGGCAACCTGTTGTGGAACACACTGACACCACAACTGAGCCGTTAACACCCAGAGAAAAAGAAATTCTAAAGTGGCTGGCACAAGGTGCGAGCAATAAGGTGATTGCACGAGGTTTGGATGTGGCCGAAAGCACGGTGAAGGTTCATGTACAAAATGTTTTGCGCAAGCTGAATTTGTCTAGCCGAGTACAAGCAGCGGTGTATGCTGTCGAGCATGGGTTGGATAAAGTTTAATTTAACAATTAGGACAAGCGGGTATAGTTATTATTGATTAGTTCTCTTATCAAGATAATTATATTGCCTTGTCCTTTTGCTTTGAGAAATAACCTATATTGCCAATAGGATGCATGTCTTTTTATTTGTAAACTGTTTCATTATCACACAATCCACGTGGAAATGAAGTGAATCATGGTTTCTCAAGCAAAAAAACCCTATTTCGTACTGGCATCCAGTACAGTTTCATTCACTGTTTGCTTTATGGTCTGGATGGTATTTGCCGTTCTTGGCATGCCGATTAAAGAGCAATATCATCTAACAGCCACTCAGTTTGGTTTATTAACGGCCATGCCCGTTTTATCAGGCTCTTTAAGCCGTATTCCCTTAGGCATCTGGACCGACCGTTTTGGCGGACGCATTGTTTTGTTTAGCGTGATGCTGGTTTGTGTTCCTGCTGTTTTTCTCTTGCAATATGCCCACAGTTACAATCAGTTTTTATTGATTAGCCTATGGTTAGGCTTAGTCGGTGGTTCTTTTTCTGTTGGTACTCCTTATGTTGCCCGTTGGTTTAAAAAAGAAAACCAAGGTTTGGCCATGGGTATTTTTGGTGCAGGCAACTCAGGTACCGCTTTGAATAAATTCATTGCCCCCAGTTTAATTGCTGCTTTTGGCTGGCAAGCTGTGCCCAATG
>JASLBZ010000022.1 GCA_030146285.1 Neisseriaceae bacterium
ATGTTCTTGAAGATGAACTGAAACAAAACGACATTCATTGCAATGTTGCAGGACGCCCCAAACACACCTATTCCATTTACAAAAAAATGGTGAAGAAAAAGTTAGACTTCTCTGACTTGTATGACATTCGTGCTGTGCGCATTTTGGTGGACAGCATTCCAGAATGCTATGCTGCTTTAGGCATTATCCACAATAAATGGCAGCCGATTCCGGGTGAGTTTGATGATTACATTGCTCAGCCAAAAGCCAATGACTACCAAAGCTTACATACCGTTGTGATTGGCCCTGAAGACAAAGGTGTGGAAATTCAAATTCGCACCTTTGCCATGCATGAATTTGCAGAGTTTGGCGTCGCTGCCCACTGGCGTTACAAAGAAGGCGGCAATGGTGACAGCGCATACGAACAAAAAATTGCATGGTTACGCCAATTACTGGATTGGCGCGAAACCATGGCAGAATCAGATAAAGACGATTTGGCTTCTGCTTTTCAGACCGAATTATTCAATGACACCATTTACGTATTAACCCCGCAAGGCAAAGTTTTGGCTTTGCCTTCTGGTGCAACACCCATTGATTTTGCCTATGCCATTCATACTGGATTGGGTGACAGATGCCGCGGCGCGAAAGTCAACGGGCAAATCGTGCCATTATCAACACCTTTGCAAAATGGACAGCGGGTTGAAATCATCACCACCAAACAAGGCGGCCCATCACTGAACTGGCTGCTAGATGGTTGGGTGAAAAGCAATCGCGCCATCAGCAAAATTCGCGCCTACATTCGCCAACAAAATGCGGATGCCATTCGTGAGTCCGGAAAAAGCATATTTGACAAGCAAATTGCCAAATCCAATAGCAAGCCCAATTTGCAGCACTTAGCGGAACATTTGGGTTACGACAAACTGGATGATTTGTACTTGGCCATGGGCCAAGGCGATTTAACACCCAACGCTGTGTTGCGAACCATTCAAAAGCAAATTGCACCCGAACAAGAACCGCTTACTGCCGACAAAATGATTAAGCAAAGCCGTGCAAAACCCCATAAGAATGCGGTTTTAATCAATGGCGAAGATGGTGTTTTAACGGTATTGGCAAAATGCTGTAAGCCAGCACCGCCCGATGATATCATTGGCTTTGTGACCAAAGGGCGAGGCATATCCGTCCACCGTCAAAATTGCCCAGCGTTTGAGCATTTGGCAGAAGAGCATCCTGAAAAAATTGTGGCAACCGATTGGTCAGGAAAAACCGATGGCAGCATCTTCCCTATTGATATTGAAGTGCGAGCACATGACAGAAACGGTTTATTGCGTGATGTTTCGGATTTATTTTCTCGCAACAAGCTGAATGTGATTGCGGTGCAAACCTTAAGCAAAGATTTGGTTGCAAGCATGCGCTTTACTGTAGAGGTTTCCCAAGTTCATGACCTACCTAGAGTGCTGGCGTCCTTAACCGATATTTCTGGCGTGATTATGGTCAATCGACTGTAGTATTTGAAAAAAAGCTGCCCTTAGGCAGCTTTTTTTATGCGTTTATTCGTCTTCTGAGTCGCTGTCTTCAGCGTTACCACGCAAAATCAACAATGGTAAAGTGCTTTGGCGCATGACTGTTTCAGCAAAACTGCCCATCAACAAGTGCATTAAACCTGTACGCCCGTGTGTACCCAAAACCAGCAAATCTGCTTTTTGTGCTGCTGCAAAATCAACCAATTGTTGTGCCATATCACGAGCACCTTTGGTTGATACTGCCAAATGGCGACTGACTTTTTCAACGCCTTGGCTATGAGCAATTTTCTCCGCATGATCTAACACTTCATTGCCTTGCGCTAAAGCAGCTGCTTCGTAACTTTCATGCTGTAAAAATTCAGGTGCTAAAGCCATGTACTCAGTCGGATTGGCAATATTAACCATCGTCAACTGTGCATGTGACAACTTTGCCAACTCAGCCGCATGTTCTAAAGCCTGCATTGAGGTATTGCTGCCATCCACTGCGACCACTAAGTGTTTGTAAATCATTTTATCCAACCTTTCCTATATTCAATCGATGCCTATAGACAATGAATCATTGATATCTTGCTTTTATAATGTTTAGTATAATCACAATTGATACATTCGCAAATCTTTTTAGCATATTCTTGATTTAAGGCAGCAATCGTGACAAAGAGCACTCAAAACACACATTCTCGCCGCTTTGGCGGTATCAATCGACTTTATGGCATGAGCGCAGCCGAGCGCTTGGCCCAAGCACATATTGCGGTGATTGGCGTTGGCGGTGTTGGTTCATGGTCGGTTGAAGCGCTGGCTCGTTCTGGCGTGGGCACCTTGACCTTGATTGATTTAGACAATGTGGCTGAGTCCAATGTGAATCGCCAACTACACGCTTTAACCGAAAATTTTGGCAAGCCAAAAGTGACTGCGCTACAAGAAAGAATCATGCAAATCAATCCAGATTGCATTGTGAATGTGATTGAAGATTTTGTTGATTTGGACAATATGAGTCAGATATTTCACAATCAATTTGATTTTGTCATTGATGCCATGGACCAAGCCAAAGTCAAAGCTGCATTGGCCAATTATTTTGTGAGAAACAAACAGGCTTTTGTTTTGTCCGGCAGCGCTGGTGGACAAAGGCATCCTGAACTGATTCAGACAGCCGATTTAAGCAAAGTCACCCATGACCCACTCTTGGCAAATGTTCGCTACAGTTTGCGAAAAAACTTTGGTTTTTCTCGTGACACTGCTAAGAAAATGAAAGTTGCTTGTGTGTATTCAACAGAAAACATTACACCACCACAAGTACTGGAAAGCTGTGATGTACAAACCGCACCTCAAGGTTTGTCTTGTGCCGGTTATGGTGCATCGATGCTGGTTACTGCTACCGTTGGTTTACATTGTGCGCATGCTGCTATTGAACACATTGTGAAAGAAGCATAACGTGCCACATCCATCACACAATAGCTCGGTTGCTCTGCTTTTTGGGCAGCCAATTCATGACATGCCCAATGATTTATTCATTCCGCCAGATGCATTACAGGTTATATTACAAAGCTTTGAAGGGCCTTTGGATTTGCTTTTGTATTTGATTCGTAAGCAAAACTTGGATATTTTGGACATCCCCATGTCCACCATCACCACCCAATACTTGCAGTACATCAATGCCATGGATGCGCAGTCATTTGATTTGGCTGCAGAATATTTGCTAATGGCCGCTACACTGATCGAAATTAAATCGCGTTTACTGCTGCCACAAACCCAAGTCCATTTAGAAGAAGAACAAGACCCTCGAGCAGAATTAACCCGTCGATTGTTGGCTTATGAACAGATGAAGCAAGCTGCCTTCAAGCTCGATGAGTTACCACAAGCAGGTCGGGATTTTGACTGGGTGCAATTTCCTTTTGTGCCCGAGTTAGAAACCAAATTAGCACAAGTGAGCATTGCGGATTTAAAACAGGCATGGTTGCATATTTTATCTCGCTCTCATAACCACAAAGCCCATACGGTACAACAAGAAAAAATATCTGTTCGCAGTCAAATGCAATGGATTTTATCTCAACTACAACAACAAACCCGGTGCTTATTTCATGCATTATTTGAGCGCAATGCGACTCCTGCTCTGGTTGTCACCAATTTCATTGCAATTTTAGAACTGGTTAAAGAGAGCAAGATTTATCTTAGCCAAGAATATGCTTGTGGCCCGATTAGCATGACAGCCCAAGCCCATACAAAGGATGAGAATGACTTACCAAACCACAGTCACAGCGCAATTGCTTTGTGATTATTATTTGTCGTTACCACATTGCCAAGCCATACAATTACAGCTTGTCAGCTTTATTGAACAAACGCCCATCATGAAAGTGCCTTTTCAGGCTGCTTTAATGGCAGATCAAGACTCACAAACCATGCACGGTGGTATTGTATGTACTTTGATTGACGTTGCTAGTGCCGCGTCGGTGACGGCAAAAATGCCTGAAGTGGAAGGTTTGGCAACTGTTGATATGCGAATTGATTATCTGGCTCCAGCCAAAGCCAAACAAGACATTTATTGCCAAGCGGTGTGTTTTGATTTGAACAACCATAACAATATCGCTTTTGTGCGAGCAAGTTGCTACCAAGATGATGTCAATCATCCTTTCGCCATTGCCACTGCTACTTTTATTCGCACCAAACTCACCACAGAACAAAAGGTATTATTGGCATGAACGCTTTTATCCAAAATCCAGAACATACCCAGTCCATGCATACCATCATGCCCTATAGTCAGTTTCTAGGACTTCAAATGGGCATGCTCAATAACGACATTGGCTTTCACCTACCCTTTCACAACAACCATGTTGGCAACACCATTCGAGTGAGTTTGCATGGTGGGTTATTGGGTGGCTTATTGCAATCTTGTGCGCAAATGTTCGTTTATGCAGAACAAAATTGCCCAAACCTACCTCAAATCTTGGACATCAATATTGACTACTTGCGCCCAGGACAGCCCAAAGATTGTTATATTTCTTGTAAGACAATCAAACAAGGTTCTACGTTAAGCAGCATTTGGGTAGAAATTTTCCACCATGATGTGAATAAACCCGTAGCCAGTGCACGGGTTCAGATATTGTTGTCTTAAATTTCTCACATCTGAACTATTTAATGAATTCAACATTTGGCTTTAAATATGAAAAAAATATATGTTATTGGTGGATTGACCAGCGGCTTTGGCGGCATGGAAACTGTGTTTAAGAAATTTTATTCACTAATGAATCATAACAATGAGTTTGAAGTGACTTTCTTCTTGATCGGCACCCCCAAGAAAAAGCATAATTTTGATTGGTTACAGGGTATTCAGTTTAAAAACCTCAATGCAAAGTTGCATTTTAGAGCATTAGAACGATTTGCCGCAAAATATACCCTAGCAAAACACATCAATCATGACAAACCAGTTGCCATTATTTCATATGATTCTTTAGGGAGCTTAGTGGCAAAAAAAACGTTACACATAACAAGCTATTCACCTCCATTAATTTCATGGGCTCATTTTTCATTTGATACATTCTCAGAGAAACATCAAAAACGAATTGCCCATGCCGATTACCACTTTGCAATTTGTGATGAAATCAAAAAACAAATGGTCACATGTGGCATTCCAGAACATCGGATTCATACCATTTACAATCCAACATCGCGACGTCATATTGTTATTCCGCGTCCATTAAAAACGATTCATTTTCTATATATTGGTCGTATTCAATATTCAGATCAAAAAAATTTACAAGAGCTATTTCATGCTCTAGCAATGACGACTTGCAAAAACTACCAAGTTGATATTGTCGGCAGTGGCAATGAAGATGAGATACTACAATTAAAACAGTTAGCTCAATCACTGAATATTGAAAAACAGATAAACTGGCATGGTTGGCAAAAAGATGCTTGGCAGTATATTCAAGATACAGTTAAAACGGTAAGTGCCTTGGTATTGACGTCAAACTATGAAGGATTTCCAATGGTATTAGGAGAAGCAATGGCGCACGGCATATATTGCATAGCTGCCGACTGCCCTACAGGACCTGCAGATATTATCAATAAAAATAATGGGATACTTTACCCTTTAGGTAATACCCAAGCTTTATCAGCAGCTCTTGATTATGTTTGCACCCATGCTTTACCTAGTCCACAGGAAATACAAAACTCTATTGAACATTTATATGATGATCAATACATACAAAAAGTAAAAAATATCATTAATCATATTAGCTAATCCAACGTGTGGATACAAAAATACCCTAGCACAAAGTCTAGGGTATTTTTTAAAAACCGTTAAATTAACGTTTTTTACCTGTAGCAGAAGCAACAGCCAAGTTTTCTTCACGACGTAAAGAAACACTTTCACAACCTTCTGGCATAGTCACGTCAGAGATGTGTAAAATTTGGCCACCAACTACTTTAGACATATCCAATTCTAAGAATTGAGGGATGCTAGCAGGAGATGTGATCACTTCAACAGTTGACATCAATTTAGAGATACGGCCGCCATGTAATTTAACAGCAGGAGAAGTCTCAACATTGATTAAATGCAATGGCACTTTAACCGTTACTGGTTTAGCCAAGTCGATTGTTTGGAAATCGATGTGCTGAACAGCAGGTTTGAATGGGTGCATTTGGAAATCACGTACGATTACGTCGATTTTTTTACCGTCTAATTCCACTTTTAAAATTGAGCTGTGGAAAGCTTCTTTGTTCAATGCGTGGAACAATGCGTTCGCATCAACGGCAATTGCCAAAGGCTCTTGGTTGTCACCGTAGATAACAGCTGGTGTTTGACCAGCGCGACGTAGGCGGCGGCTCGCACCAGTGCCTTGTGCTTCACGTACAGAAGCTCTAACTTCAAATGTCATAATTGACTCCTAACAAATTGCGCCACCATCGGCCGCGACCAGCTTAAGGTGGCAAAGAGGCTGTATTTTAAGGTAAAAATACGCCTGGTGAAACCAAATCTTCATTAAACAAGTAAGAAACTGATTCTTCGTTGCTAATACGACGCACTGTTTCTGCCAATAGGCCGGCAATGCTCACTTGGCGAATGCGGCTACATGCTTTTGCTTCATCGCTCAAAGGAATCGTATCGGTAACAACAACTTGGTCAATATCTGAAGATTGAATGCGTTCAACAGCAGCACCAGAGAATACTGGGTGCGTTGCATAAGCCAATACACGGTTAGCACCACGCGCTTTTAGCGCAGAGGCAGCTTTACACAATGTATTTGCAGTATCAATCATGTCATCAATGATTAAACATGTTTTGTCTTGGATATCACCGATAATGTTCATCACTTCAGCTTCATTGGCTTTAGGACGACGTTTATCGATAATAGCCAAATCAGTGTTTAGCATTTTTGCAACAGCACGAGCACGAACCACACCACCGATATCAGGGCTCACTACGATTAAGTTCTCAATGCGTTGTTGTAAAATATCATTGGTCAAAATAGGTGTTGCATAAATGTTGTCGACCGGAATATCAAAGAAACCTTGAATTTGGTCGGCGTGTAAATCCACGGTTAAAACGCGATCAACACCTGCTGAGTACAACATATTTGCAACAAGTTTTGCTGAAATAGGCACACGAGCAGAACGAGGACGACGATCTTGACGGGCATAGCCAAAATAAGGAATGGCTGCGGTAATACGACCTGCTGAAGCACGTTTAAGCGCATCTGCCATGGTCAAAATTTCCATCAAATTATCATTGGTTGGAGCGCATGTTGGTTGCACGATAAACACATCGCGTCCACGTACATTTTCCAACAACTCAACTGCCACTTCACCATCTGAGAAGCGAGCAACATTGGCACGTCCCAATGAAATATCAAGATGTTTTACTACGTTCTCTGCTAATTTTGGATTCGCATTGCCGGTGAACACCATTAAACTGTCATATGTTGCCATATCTTCTTCGCCTGCATGATTTTTTAACTGGAAGTGTGGAATCATCTAATCATTCCCTACCCGAATTTGGTTATTGCATGTAAATGCAACTGATAAGGGCGTAATGATACACCTTTTTTATTGAATAAACTAACTTTTCTAGCATTATCATTTTGAATTGACAATAAAAAAAGCGTGTAAGTAAACTTACACGCTTTTAAATTTGGCTGGGGTGGTAGGGATCGAACCTACGAATGCTGGAATCAAAATCC
>JASLBZ010000031.1 GCA_030146285.1 Neisseriaceae bacterium
CGGACTGTTAATCCGCAGGTCCCTGGTTCGAACCCAGGTCGGGGAGCCAAATTTAAAAATACCACTACGAAAGTAGTGGTATTTTTTTTGGATTGTTCAAGTGTTATCGCGCAGATTGTTTAGTGATTGCAGGCAGTTCATTACAATGCAGTGACAAATGCCAATGCACCGAAAATAATCCCTGGCGCGTTGGCGGTGGCAATGGGGTAGTCTTTGCGCTTTAAGCCATAGATGACCCAAAGCAAGCAATTAATGGCAGCCACCAATGGTTGTATGGGTGAGCCTTTAGTGCCATCAAGATTGTTCATGATCTGTGGAATGTAAGATACATACATGCCCACAGCGGTAACCGTTGCAACCCAGCCTAGCAGGGTAATAAAACCATCTTGTGTTTTTTCCATCATGACAATCCTTTGGTAAAAATACCATAAAAATATTTTAAATTATATGGAATATTTTGCATTCAGGCGAGGCTTTTTAAGATGTCTAATTGGATTGAAAATTTTAGTGTAATAAAGGATGATTTAAAAAGAGAATGCCCGAGTTACTTATCATTTAAAATGAAACACATGATTTGTCAGTGAGGGTGCTTGATATTTTCATGATTGCCCATATGTTAAGTCAATCGAAAACCAATTATTCTATCAGTATATAACCATGAGCCAAAAAGATTTTTACGAAGTATTGGGTGTTGCGCGCGGTGCCAGCGATGATGAAATTAAAAAAGCCTATCGCAAATTGGCCATGAAATACCATCCTGACCGCAATCCAGATAATAAAGAAGCAGAAGAAAAGTTTAAAGAAATTCAGAAAGCTTACGAGATTTTGTCGACGCCAGAAAAGAAAAGCGCTTATGATCAGTATGGTCATGCCGGCGTGGATCCTAATATGGGGCAAGGTGGCTTTGGCGGCGGTTTTGGTGGCGCTGGCGCTGGAAACTTTGATTTTGGTGACATCTTTAGCCAAATGTTTGGCGGTGGTGGTGGCGGTGGACGCCAACAACATAACCACGAAGGCGCAGATTTACGCTACGACATTGAAATCAGTTTAGAAGAAGCTGCTCGAGGCATTAAGAAAAAAATCACCATTCCGACACATGAAGAGTGTGATGTATGTCATGGTAGCGGTGCAAAACCAGGCACATCGCCTGTAACGTGTCATACATGCCATGGTAATGGCGTAGTTAACGTTCGCCAAGCCATTTTCCAAGTGCAGCAAACATGTCCAACGTGTCATGGTACGGGTCAAGAAATTAAAGAACCATGTATTAAATGCCGCGGTGCAGGTCAAGTGAAGACCAGCAAGACTTTAGAAGTGAATATTCCAGCCGGTGTGGATGATGGCAGTCGCATTCGTTTAAGTGGCGAAGGTGAACCAGGTTCGCATGGTGCACCTTCTGGTGATTTGTACGTTGTGATTCATGTCAAACAACACAATGTGTTTGAACGTGATGCGATGGACTTGCATTGCGAATTGCCAATTGGTTTTACCACAGCTGCTTTAGGTGGTGAAGTAGAAGTGCCAACGCTGGATGGACGAGTGAAGTTGACGATTCCACCTGAAACACAAACCGGTCGTAAGATGCGTGTTAAAGGCAAAGGCGTTAAATCACTTCGTTCAAGCTTAAAAGGTGATTTGTATTGCCATATCGTGGTAGAGACACCAGTGAATTTGACTGAACGTCAAAAAGAATTGTTGTCTGAGTTTGAAACCATTGCCACTGGTATGGAAAGAAGCCAAACACCTCGCCAAAAATCATTTATGGATAAGTTGCGTGATTTGTTTGATTAAATCGATAACCCACAAAAAAAGCCGCTTTATGCGGCTTTTTTTGTGTCAATTGTAGTGTTTACAAGGGGGTAATTCGATAAATACAACGTGAATTACCCTTAAGAATGTGTTGCTCTCGTTGGATGGTGGCATGTTCACAAAGTAAAGTTTGGAACAGCTGTAATTCGGAACGGCAAAATTGTTGGCATTGCGTTGCTGCAGCGCAAATTGGGCAATGGTTTTCAATGAACAAAAAGTCAGTACCGTCTAATTGCAGTTCCGCCATATAGCCTTCTTCGGAACGAATTTGCACCAATTGCTGCATTTTTTTATGCAAGGTTTGGCCAGAGCAAATCATTTGGTATTGCTTGGTGGTGTTTTTTTCTCGTTCAATAATCAATTTTTCCAAACCAGACTCACCAAAAACATGCTGTATCGATTCCAGTAATTGTACTGTGAGGTAAGCATGGCCATCGGGAAAAAACTGATTGCCTGTTTCGCTTATCATCCAGTGTTGTTTAGGGCGACCAGCTTGCTGAATGGCATCCTGTTGCCCAATAATCCACTGGTTTTCCAGCAGTTTTTGAACGTGTTGTCTGACTGCTTCATTGCTCATTTGCAATGTTTTGGCCAATGTGGCTGTGGTGATGGATCCATGGGTTTTAATGCAAAGCAAAATTTTTCGCAGAGCAGGTGTCAATACATTATCCAAGCTATTGCTTGTATTATTTATCATGACGAGTATATTATCCAAGTTTTAGCTTGGATAATAAGTAGGAATCAAGAAAATGTCTAGTCAGGAGCCGAGTTTGTCTGAAAAAAGTGCCACGTGGGGGGAGTTGTTGCGGGGTCGAAATGCGCTTCGTTCTTTGACCTTGGTGGGCGGCGTTGCCTTGTACGCAATCAATATGTACATTGTCACCACCATTTTGCCTAATATTGTGGCCGATATTGGTGGGTTGGCATATTACGCTTGGAATACCACTTTGTTTGTAATGGCTTCGATTGTGGGATCGGTGTTGATTGGTAAGTTGGTGACTCGTTACGGGCCCAAACGTTCGTATTTGTTGGCCTTGGCTTTGTTTGCTTTGGGTTCTGCTTGGTGTGCTGCTGCTTTTTCAATGTGGTTTTTGTTAATGGGTCGCGCTTTGCAAGGCTTGGGTGGTGGCATGTTGTTCTCTCTAGGCTATGTCTTGATTCGGGTGGTGTTTGAACAGCACTTGTGGACACGGGCGACAGCATTGGTTTCAGCGATGTGGGGCATTGCCACATTACTGGGCCCTACAGTGGGTGGTTTTTTTGCTCAAGGTGGGCATTGGCGCTGGGCTTTTGGTTCATTGCTACCCATTTCTTTGGTTTTGTCTTGGGTTGTGAGTTTGCAAATTGCAGGAAAAAGTTCATCAACAAGCCATCAGTCAGAATCAAGCAAAACACCTGTCTTGGCTTTGTTGCTATTGGTCGGCTCGGTTTTGGCCATTTCATTGGCCAGCTTGAATAATGACACCATGTGGAATGTGGTAATGCTTGGCAGTGGTTTACTCTTGCTATTGGCCATGATGTGGACAGACAGTAAAGCGACAGAAAATCGATTGTTGCCCAGCGGCTCATACCAGCTGAAGAATCCACGTTGTCAGGTTTATTTGATTATGATTTTGTTGATTATGGGCATGACGACTGAAATTTTTGTGCCGTATTTTTTGCAGTTGATTCACAATATGAGTCCACTTGGGGCTGGTTACATGACCGCATTTATGTCCGCAGGTTGGACTTTGTCTTCGTTGCCCAGTGCGGCAAAAACAGGTTTGGTTGCCAAGAAATTGATGCGTGCAGGGCCGATTGTGGTTGCAATATCGCTATGGGTTTTGGCTGTTTTAATGCCAAAAACAGGGCTAGATGATATGGTTTTGATGACTGTGTATGGTTTGGCATTGGCTGGTATTGGATTTGGCATTGGTTTGGTTTGGCCACATTTGTTGACTTGGGTTTTGGTTTCGGCGCCTAAAGGACAAGAGGCGGTGAGCTCATCGTCGATTACCACGGTGCAATTGTATGGTACTGCATTGGCTGCTGCATTAGCAGGGGTGGTGGCAAATCAAGCGGGACTTGTTAGTATTGGTGGCGTGGCAGGTGCAAAAATGGCAGCCTGGTGGTTGTTTGCTGTTTTTGGCATGGCGCCCATCTTGGCGATTGTTTTGGTCTGGCAATTGTTACGAAAATAAAAATAACACTTTTTTACGGGTTAAGTTAAGTTAACAAAGCAAAATACAGTTATGATATGGACTTTGCCGCTAAGTGCTATTGAAACAGGAGAAAATCATGCAAAATGAAATCATTAAAAGTCGTGCTGCCGTTGCTTTTGAAGCAAATCAGCCTTTGCAGATTGTTGAAGTCGATGTTGCACCGCCAAAAGCGGGCGAAGTTCGTATTCGTATTATCGCTACAGGTGTTTGCCATACAGATGCTTATACATTGTCAGGTGCTGACTCAGAAGGTGTATTCCCATGCATCTTAGGCCATGAAGGTGGCGGTATTGTAGAGTCTGTTGGTGAAGGCGTGACGTCTGTTGTGGTGGGGGATCATGTGATTCCGCTTTATACCGCTGAGTGTGGTAAGTGCAAATTCTGCTTATCAGGCAAAACCAATCTATGTTCTTCTGTGCGTGAAACCCAAGGTAAGGGTTTGATGCCAGATGGTACGACCCGTTTTAGTTTGAATGGTGAGCCAATTTACCATTACATGGGTTGTTCAACGTTCTCGGAATACACCGTGTTGCCAGAAGTGTCGGTTGCTAAAATTGATAAAGAATCACCATTGGAAGAAGTGTGCCTATTGGGTTGTGGTGTCACGACCGGTATTGGCGCTGTATTGAATACAGCCAAAGTAGAAAAAGATGCCAGCGTGGCTATTTTTGGCTTGGGTGGTATTGGTTTGGCTGCCATTATTGGCGCCAAAATGGCTGGTGCTGCTCGCATCATCGCGATTGATATCAATCCAGAGAAATTTGTGATTGCCAAAGAGTTAGGTGCAACCGATTTTGTGAATCCAAAAGATTACGATAAACCCATTCAAGATGTTATTGTAGAAATGACAGATGGCGGCGTTGACTATTCTTTTGAATGCATTGGTAATGTTCAATTGATGCGCGCTGCTTTAGAGTGTTGCCATAAAGGTTGGGGCGAATCGACAATTGTTGGTGTTGCGCCATCTGGACATGAAATCAGTACTCGACCATTTCAATTGGTTACCGGACGTGTTTGGCGTGGTTCTGCTTTTGGTGGTGTTAAAGGCCGTACTGAATTGCCAAGTTATGTTGCTAAAGCCAAAACAGGCGAGATTCCATTGGACAAATTTATTACTCATACCATGCCATTAGATAAAATCAATGAAGCCTTTGATTTAATGCATGAAGGCAAATCGATTCGTACCGTCATTCATTACTAAGATAGAAAGGCAGCCTGATGAGCATCACGTTGGTGTCAAAGCAAAAATGTTTTGGTGGTTATCAAGAACGGTATTTGCACACATCGGAAGTTTTACATTGCGATATGCATTTTTCTGTTTTTTTGCCACCGCAAATAGAACAAGGTAAGACATTGCCAGTTTTGTATTGGCTCTCAGGTCTCACTTGCAGTGATGAAAATTTTGTGCAAAAAGCAGGTGCACAGCAAATGGCTGCAGAAAAAGGCATTATCATTGTCGCACCAGATACCAGTCCTCGTGGGGCGGGTGTTCCTGACGATGAAAATGCAGCTTGGGATTTTGGTTTGGGTGCTGGCTTTTATGTTAATGCCACACAAAAGCCTTGGTCCAAGCACTACCAAATGTATGATTATGTGGTGGAAGAGTTGCCTAAAATCATTGCCCAAAATTTTGCAGTCAATGGGCAACAAAGTATTTTTGGGCATTCTATGGGTGGTCATGGCGCATTGATTTGTGCTTTGAAAAACCCAGGCCAATACCAATCTGTTTCTGCTTTTGCACCCATTTGCAATCCAAGCCAAGTGCCTTGGGGGCACAAGGCGTTGGGTCATTATTTGGGTTCGGATGAGCAATTGTGGCAAGAGTATGATGCTTGTGAGTTGTTGAAAAAGAGCAAACACCATATTCCCATGCTGATTGACCAAGGAACAGAAGACAGCTTTTTGGCTGAGCAATTGCAGCCACATAAACTACAAGCTGTAGCGGATGAAGTAAAGCACCCTGTATTGGTGCGAATGCAAGAAGGATATGACCACAGTTATTTCTTTATTGCCAGCTTTGTTGCTGAGCACATTGAGTTTCATGCCAAAGTGTTTCAAAAGTAAGATGTAATAAAAAAGCCAATCGAAAGATTGGCTTTTTTTGTGGGTAAAATATTGCCCACATTCACGAACATGCTGTTCAGTGAGAATTATTTGTGTGTGTCAGGATGTTCAACCAATTCCAAAACATATTTGCTTGAAGCTGAGCTCCATTTAATGGTGTATTCACGGTTTGCAATTTCTTTCAAACGGTGGTTTAAACGGTTAAATTCAGTTTCATCAGCACTGCGTACTTTTAAGTTGCCTTCGGCTTGAGAGCCTTCAGCCGCATTAGCCATGATTTGGTTGTATACAGCTTTGATTTCGTTTTCTAAGTCTTTAACTTCTTGCTTATCCATGTTGGATCCTTTGCAACTTGAAAAATGCTAATAAAATAGGAATCTGAATGACATTCAAATTGTATAAATGATAATAACATGTATGAATGTGAAAATGAAATACCAAAATGTTAATACTATGGTTTTTTTAGATGAAAACTGCATATGATATGATTAGCGTCATATAAAGTGACACTGTCAAAAATTGCACCCAAACAATAGGTGCAATTTTTGATTTTAAAACGGCTTATTTTTGTTCTGAAGCAATGGCTGGGCTGGCATTTAAATCACCCGCACTGCCTGCTGCAACATCTTCAGCATCACCAATTAAGCTGGCAATAATCACCACAGCGACAATGACCAAGAAAATAATGATGTATGTTTTCATTAGTTTATTTTGAATATTACCCATGTGCATACTCTCTTTTTGATTCAAGATAGATTGGTCACCAGTACAATGGGTGTACTGATGGTACTTCATAATAAAAAAGCACGGTTCTTAAACCATGCTTTCAAAAGGAATGCTGCTAATTAGATTAGTGGAGTCCACTCTAATTCACTGGCTTCTTTAGAGTATAAATCGCTAGGAGCACATTTTAATAAATCACCTTGCACGCCTTTGATGCGAGCGCCACGAGAATACTGTTTACCATCGTATAAGCAGTATTTGGTGCTGTCATTGTGTAGCAAAGCAGAATCAGTAACACGGGTAATTTGAGGTGCAGTTGTTTTTGCTGGTGTTTTTTCAGCTGCTGGTGCTTGCGTTTGGGCAATGGCCAAAGAGCATGTTAAAGACAATAATGCCAGAGTAGCTAATTTTTTCATGTTGGTATCCACGGTGAATCTAATAATAAATTTATGCGGGAATCTTATCATAATTAACGATGTTATTAAATATGCATTGATTGATATTGGAACATACAGATTATAACGGGCATTTTTTTATTTGATGTGCGATTTGGTAAAAGCTTTTTTATTCTCGGAATAATAAAAATCCATATATGCGTTATAAATAGCATATATGGATTGATTTTGGTTTTACACTATTTTGTCATGTGACAAGTGTTTCTAAATTGATATTATTTCATTATTCCACTGTAACCGATTTTGCCAAATTCCTAGGCTTGTCGACGTCTGTTCCACGAGACAAAGCAGTGTGGTATGACAATAATTGTACCGGAACAACATGTACAATTGGCGACAAAATACCAACGTGTCTTGGTGTACGAATCACATGCACGCCTTCAGATGCTTCAAAATTACTGTCTAAATCCGCAAAGACGAACAACTCACCACCGCGAGCGCTGACTTCTTGCATATTGGCTTTGACTTTGTCCAGTAATCTATCGTGTGGCGCAATCACGACCACAGGCATGGTTTTGTCTATCAATGCCAATGGGCCATGTTTTAATTCACCAGCAGGATAGGCTTCAGCATGAATATAGGTAATTTCTTATAACTTCAAAGCACCTTCAAGTGCAATCGGGTAATGAATACCACGACCCAAAAATAAAGCGTTTTGA